>JAEXXW010000651.1 GCA_023405565.1 Pseudomonadota bacterium | reverse complement strand
CTTGATGCGCATAGGCCATGATCTTCTTCCAGGTCATGGCCGGCAGCGAACCGCCCGTCATGCGATTGGTCGAGGCATAGTCGTCGTTGCCGAACCAGACCGCGGCAACGAGGTTGCCTGTGTAGCCGGCAAACCAGGCATCGCGATAGGCATTGGTCGTGCCGGTTTTGCCGGCGGCCTTGACTCCGTCGAGCATGGCGCGCTTGCCGGTGCCGTTTTCAACAGCCTGATTGAGGATCATGTTGATGTCTGCCGCGACCTGAGCCGGCATGACGCGACGGGGCTTGGGGCCATCACGATCGAAGCGCCAGATCAGATCGCCCGTGGCGCTTCGCACCTCTAGGATGGCATGCGGTGTGACGGCCATGCCGCCATTGGGGAACGTGGCGAATGCGCCGGTATGGTCGAACACCGTGACCTCGTCCGCGCCGATCGGCAGCGACGGCGTGTCCGGGAGCGGGCTGCGCAATCCCATCTTGCGGGCCAGATCGACGATCTTGGCGCGGCCCGCTTTCGGGTTGCCATTCCCGATCATGATCGAAAGCCGGACCGGAACGGTGTTGATCGAGCGTACCAGCGCGCTGGTCAGCGTTTGTGTGCCGGAATAGCCGCCGGAATAATTGTGCGGGCACCAGTTACCGATGCAGATCGGACCGTCGACGATGGTGGTGGTCGGTTTCAGGCCGTGGATGAAAGCCATCGCATAGACATAGGGCTTGAAGGACGAGCCCGGCTGCCGCTGCGCGTCTGTGGCCCGGTTGAACTGGCTTTCACTGTAGTCGCGCCCGCCGACAATCGCGCGCACCGTACCGTCATTTTCCATGACAGTGGTGGCGGCCTGGCGTGCGCCATATTGCCGGCCGTAATCGCGCAGCGTTTCCTCCACGGCGCTTTCAGCCTGGCGCTGCAGATTCACATCAAGGCCGGTGCGGACGATGAAGACGCGCTCGGTGACCGACTTCGGAAGCTTGTCGACCAGCTTCTTGAGTTCGTCATAGGCGTAATCGAGATAGAAGCTGGGCTGCCGTTCGTCGCGCCGGTCGATCGCAACGGCGGGATTGCGCCGCGCGCCGAACACCTGACCTTCCGTCATCAACCCGGCTTCGATCAGATTGTCGAGCACGGTATTGGCGCGGGCGCGCGCCGCCGGCAGGTTGATATGCGGTGCGTAACGCGTTGGCGCCTTGAACATGCCGGCGAGCATGGCAGCTTCAGACAGGTTCACATCGCGCGCCGACTTGCCGAAATAATATTGAGACGCGGCATCCACACCGAAAGCGCCGGCACCGAGATAGGCGCGATCGAGATAAAGCTTCAGAATCTGGTTTTTGGTGAGGCGTGTCTCCAGCCACATGGCAAGGAAGGCTTCCTTGACCTTGCGTTCGATGGTGCGCTCATTGCTGAGGAACAGGTTCTTGGCGAGCTGCTGGGTGAGGGATGAACCACCCTGCACGACGCCGCCGGCCCGCGCATTGATGAAGACCGCGCGGATGGTGCCTGGCACGTCGATGCCGAAATGCTCGTAGAACCTGCGGTCTTCCGTCGCCAGCGTCGCCTTGATCAGGTGGTCCGGAAACTCTTCCAGCGGGATGGAATCGTTATGCTTGATGCCGCGCGCGCCGACCTCGTTGCCGTAGCGGTCGAGGAACTGCACCGCGAGTTCCGACTTCTTCAGCCAGTCCTCGTCGCTCGTCTCGTAGAAGGCCGGCATCGCCAGCGCCAGCATCAGCACCAGGCCGACGGCGCCGAAGGTGGCCGCTTCCGACAGCGGCTCGACGAACACCCAGCGCCGCCAGCCGCCGACATGGAACCGGTCCATGAAGGTGACGAAGCGCTCCCACAATTCGCGCGACCAGCGCGCGGCCTCGAACAGGCCGGAATCGATGCGCGCATCGAGATCGAGGAAGAAGCGCCGGATCCGCTCCATGACGCTGATAGGCTTTTGCTCGGACAAGCGCCGTCTCCGGAAAGGGCTCTCTTCAAATTCCTGGCGGCCGGATCCAGCGCGGCCGTCTTTTCGGTCTGGTTTTTCAGTCTTGCTTCAGTTTTGGGCGAAGTTGCTGCCGCTGTTGTAACGCTTTGACACGGCTTCGGAAATGCCTAGAGAGCCACACAGAATGTCGAAATTGCGTATAAAGATGCAAAAACGCGCCCGATTCCTCAAGGAATCACTAAGACTTGTGCGGTGCGGGCAGAAAAAATGTCCGTGATCGCATGGCGCCATTTCCGCCGGGCCTCTGGCCGGGCGGCCGGAGATTGTCAGTGACCAAGGCCAAAACCAGGAACAAGACCAGGACCAAAGGCGCCGAACGCCAGCCGCCGCGCGCGGGTCCGCGCGCCGCTGCGCGGTCTGAAGCCCGGCCTGGCGCTAAGGCCGCCGCGAAAGCGAACACTGGGGTTCCATCCAGTGTCCGGGCCAAAAGCGCATCCAAACGCTCTTCCCGGACGAGCCCGGCTGCCGGTGCCTTGGAACTCCCGTTCTGGAAGCGCAAGACGCTCGAGCAGATGACCCCGGTCGAATGGGAAAGTCTGTGCGACGGCTGCGGCCGCTGCTGCCTCAACAAGCTCGAAGAGGAGGACACCGGCAAGCTGTTCTTCACCGATGTCGCCTGCAAGCTGCTCGACCATGGGACGTGCCAGTGCAAGAGCTACAAGACGCGGTTCAAGAAGGTGCCCGATTGCGTGTCGCTGACGCCCAAGGAGGTGCGATCGATCAACTGGCTGCCGCCGACCTGCGCTTATGATCTCCTCGCCAAGGGCAAGGATCTGTACTGGTGGCATCCGCTGGTCTCCGGCGATCCCGACACGGTGCACACTTCAGGCGTCTCGGTGCGCGGCAAGGTCGGCGCCAGCGAAGCCGAGGTGCCGGACGAGGAAGTGGAAAACTGGATCGTCAAATGGCCGGGGCAGGTGCCGCGGGGGGCGAAAGCAAAAGAGCCGACGCGGGCGGCTGCGGTAGCGATGGCAAGAGAGCGGGCAAGAGGGAAGAATCAACGCTAGGGCCTGACATTGTCAGAAATTACGATTTTAATTTATTGACAAAGTCTGATTTTTCGCGCATAAAGTGTGCATGCGCGACGACATCCATAAAGAGGTCCCTGCTCCAACTTTCATCCAAACTTGGATCAAGAAGGCCATAAGGGAAGCTGATCAGCTGCGATCAATCGATGCGTTGGCGATTGCCGTTCAGAAAATAGTCAAACGGGACATCGCACCGTCTCTTCTGGAAGACCTCCGCGATAGATTTATTGACGGCGCACCTCAGCTCTTTGGTCCGCTGGAAGGCATCGGCAATGTGCGCAGTCTAGGTGGTCTAGGCTCGGGCCTAGAGAACAGCATTGTAGAAAGCTGCAAGCGGTATCTAGCGGAAGGAGTTGCCCGGGCCGATGCTTTAGTTAGGTCTCTCGGGGATGTGCTCGCAGATCGCGTTGATGCGCATATTCGCGCTGCAGAACCAGTTCTTTTAGGAACTGGCGATAAGCGCGCCCATTACATCATTGCGCACTTATCCAATGATCGTGAACAGTTGAATTTTGGTGACATCGCGCGGGCATGTTTGGGCATTCAAAAAATGCCGTCCATGGAAAAGGCCAAAGTAAATCTCGAAGAAGATCTAACTGCTCCACGCAAAAAGAAGAGCGATGCGAAATGACCAATGCTGCTCGTATTGGTGTTGGGTTCGGGAATGCCCGGCAACACGCCGATATTTACGGCGTGTTTGGACAACAGATCTCCATAAAGCCACAAATTCTACAGGATTATTGCGCCTCAATCCTGAGCCCCGTCGAAGAAGACTTGGTGATTGTCGCGGGCGCTGTTGCGTTTGCCGACCGAATTCTACGCCGCCGCCGAGCGTCCGGATGGCGTCGTGATTTGGAGCTATCGATTGCGGTCAACGAGCCAGATTTTTGGAACAGCAGTGAAGTGCTCAAGGCTTTGGTCGAGGCTTTGTGTTTTGTCTCAGGAGATAACTGGGGCTTCAATTTTGTTTCTGGCGCGAAGCGATTGTGTCTACCTCAATCCAGTCTAGACTTCACCAGTGGTCCTTACATTGTGTTGCCGTTTAGCGACGGGTTGGACAGTTTTTTACAATGGAAGTCTCTTCGCCGAGAGCTCCCAAACCTAGCTCCGCTGCGAATCCAATCATCAACGCGCGCGCTGAGTGAGGCGCGCAATCGCAAAATCGAACAGTTTCAATCTCGTGAGGGGCATCGGTTAGCTATTCCAGTACAGCTGTCCGTAGGCAATCATCCTGAACCTTCCTTTAGAACCCGTACTTTTCTTTTCTTTAGCATGGCGGCACTAGCAGCTGCAAAAGCTGGTGCGGACCAGATTGTGATCGGAGAAAATGGAGTCGGTGCGCTTGGGCCAAGTTTGATTCCCTACGGTGATGAATGTCCGCATAGGACCACTCATCCAGGATTTACCCGCAGGCTCGCTAAGTTTCTAAATATAGTCTTGAAGACGGACCTGACTTTTGATCATCCGCAGCTTTGGCGGACCAAGGGGGAGGTCATATCAATCGCATCTGGTTTTCATTTGGATGGCTGGGAGGAGACGAACTCGTGCGTTCGTGGATTCCGCGATCGTTTGCAGGGCCGACCGTGTGGTGTCTGCAGTGGTTGCCTCCTTCGTCGGATGTCGGTAGAGCGTGCTTCTCTCGATGCTGAAACATTCTTTTGGCACGACCTCTCCAAATCGTCACTGGATGAGAGCCGCTACAATGGAATTGGCCGCGCTGCGACTAAGAATGACAAAAGCATTATGTTGCATAGTGCGCATTCGATGAATCAGCTTGCGCGACTCGCCGAGCTCTCAGAACGACATTCTGTTTTTCGAGGTGCTGCCTGGGAGCTTTCTCATCTGGGCGACATAGATCAAATGGCGACATCAATGCACGCGCTGATATGTCGGTATGCGGCCGAATGGAGGGCATTCGTTGATCGCTGGCGGGCTGAGTCGTTGTTTCTGCTTAAAGGTTGAGTTCAAGTATGGCTCGTGTTGAAGATATGTCTGCGGTTGAGTTGGGCGAGCGTTTGCGCATCGCTCGTGCGGCTGCGGGTAAGACTCAGGATGAAGTGGCAGCCGCGATTGGTCTGTCTCGCCCAACCTTGGTGTCTATCGAG
>JAEXXW010000573.1 GCA_023405565.1 Pseudomonadota bacterium | reverse complement strand
GCCTCCAGCTGTTCGGCGGCGGCCTGAACATCGGCCAGATCGCGAAAGGCGAGTTTACCCGTGTAATCGACGTCCCGCATTTTTGTCGACATGTTGGATGCGAAATAAAGGTGTCCGCTTTTGCCGCCTGCGGTGACAAGGTCGAGCCGGTCATCCATGCGATCGAACAGGCAGGACACTGTACTGGGGCGGAGGCCGCTTCGGACGATGAGAGCGCGGCGGTCGGTGATCGCGTAGATTGTATATTGCGTTTCAATGGCAAGGATGATCGGTGCGACGATCATCGCCAGCCCTACCAGGCCGACGGGAGTGACAATTTCCCAGGATGCACGGCCGGCGAAGAACAGCCCGAAAATCGCGATGCACCACGGCACGCCGATCCACCACAGGAACATCTTGTTGCGCAGGGTCGTCCAGATATCGGGGCGCACCGCGTAGATCACCCGCTCGCCGGGCTCAAGATTCCCTTCGAGCAGGGTCAGCGCATGGGTTGGCGCAATCACGCCGCTTCGCCGCGTGTCAGGGCGGCGGCATGACGGATGGCGGAGATATTGCTGCCATAAGCCGACGGGCCGCCCTTGAACACGGCAGAGCCCGCCACCAGCACATTGGCGCCGGCCGCCACAACCTTCGGCGCCGTATCGGCCGTGATGCCACCATCGACTTCGAGATCGATCGGACGTCCGGCGATCATGGCGCTAACGCGGGCGATTTTCTCGACTGCGGACGGAATGAAAGCCTGACCACCGAAACCCGGATTGACCGACATCACCAGCACGAGGTCGACAATGTCGAGCACGTATTCGATGCTGCTCTCTGGTGTCGCCGGATTGATCGATACGCCGGCCTTTTTGCCGAGCGCGCGGATCGCCTGCAGCGAGCGGTGCAGATTGGGGCCGGCCTCGGCATGAACCGTGATGATGTCGCAGCCGGCCTTGGCGAAAGCCTCAAGATGTGGATCGGCCGGGGCGATCATCAGATGGACGTCAAAAATCTTCTTGGAATGGGGCCGGATCGACCTGATCACGTCCGGACCGAAGGTGATGTTGGGCACAAAATGCCCGTCCATCACATCGAGATGGATCCAGTCGGCGCCGGCGGCATCGGCGGCACGCACCTCCTCGCCGAGCTTGGAGAAATCGGACGCCAATATCGATGGCGCGATCAAAAGGGGGCGGGGCATGCCTTCCTCGTCAAACCTGGCCTCGTCGAATCGTGAGCGGCCCGTCTAACACCCCCATCGTGGCCGGGCAAACCGTTGATTTCAGGGGCCGCGTGACCCTGATCCCCTGTCGAATCGGCCGCTGATGCGCCTCGGACGGGCGGGATACGGATCCTGCACGAATCCTGCATAGGGCCTATATGCTGCTTAAGGACCCGTATGATTGTCAGACTTCTCCATCATGATTTGCTGCCGTCGGCAGACCGCGGTCACTTCAGGTCGTTCTCGAGGAATTCATGGCTCGTACTGATGCAATTGTGCTCGGCGCTGGCGTTGTCG
Organism: Pseudomonadota bacterium; assembly: GCA_023405565.1. GTDB lineage: Bacteria > Pseudomonadota > Alphaproteobacteria > Rhizobiales > Xanthobacteraceae > Pseudorhodoplanes. The sequence continues at coordinate 2,708 of JAEXXW010000573.1, read as the reverse complement.
GCGTCTCGGCTGCTCTCCACCTGGCCAAACGTGGTCTGTCTGTCTCGCTGGTCGATCGAAAGCCCGTCGGCGAGGAAACGTCCTACGGCAATGCCGGCATTATCGAAGGCAACACGTATTTTCCTTATCCGTTTCCGCTGAAACTCTCCGCGCTGCTGAAGATCGCTTTCAAACAGGCGCCGGAGGCCAATTATCATCTCTCCTATCTGCCGAGGCTGGCGCCCTGGCTGTTTGCCTATCTGCAGCATTCGACTGGCGAAGCGATGTTCGAATTCGCCGCGAAGATGCGGCCGCTTTTTGCCGCCTCGATTGCCGAACATGAGAAGCTGATGCGCGAGGCGGGAGCAGAGCGTTATCTGCGCACGAATGGCTGGCTGAAAATCTATCGCACCACGCAGGCCTTCAACGACGCGAAAGGCGATCTCGATGCGATCGCCGCTGCCGGTCTCGCATTCGAGCCGCTCGATACGGCAGGCTCGATGGTGCTGGAGCCGGGCCTGTCGCCGGTGTTCGAACGCGGGATTTTCTGGCCGCAGGCCGCGAGCGTCAGCAATCCGCTGGCGGTGACGCGCGCCTATGCCGACCGCTTCCGTGCGCTGGGCGGGGTGATCGTGACAGGCGATGCGCGCTCGCTGCACCGTGCCGATGGCCGCTGGCGCGTCGATACGAGCGAAGGGCCGGTGGATGGCACGCAGGCGGTGGTCGCGCTGGGGCCATGGGCGCAGGATATCCTCGAACCCCTCGGTATCAAGCTGCCGCTGGAGGTGAAGCGCGGCTATCACCGCCATTTCAAGCCGAAAGGCAACAAGGGCCTCAATCGTCCGGTCCTCGATGCCGAAGTCGGATATGCCATGGTGCCCATGGAGCAGGGGCTGCGCCTCACCACTGGCGCAGAGTTTGCGTCACGCGATGCACCACCGACGCCGGTGCAGTTCGATCGATTGATGCCGCAGGCGCGCGAGTTGTTTCCGATCGGCGAGCCGGTCGAGGCCGAGCCGTGGATGGGCCGGCGCCCATGTTTTCCGGATTCCATGCCGGTGATCGGCGCGGCGCCCGGCCAGTCCAATCTCTGGCTCGATTACGGCCAAGCGCAATGGGGACTGACGCTCGGGCCCGTGAGCGGACGTTTGCTCGCCGAGATGATGACGGGAGAGACGCCGTTCATCGATCCCACGCCTTATCGCGCGGAACGTTTCCTCAGCTAACAAATCCGAGGCTAGTGCCGCACGGGATCGCTGTGCGGCAGGATTTCGTGGAAACGATAGCGGCCGCGAATGGCAATGTTGAAGAATGCGCCCTTGGATGGTGACGCGAGGAAGGCGTCGTAGATCGATGGCGGAACATTCGCGTAGGCATATTGGCGGCCCGATACGAAGGTGAGCCGTAACTCACGCCTCTCGCGCGCATAGCTCACATCGCGAATGGCCGAGGAGTCGATCGCCTGTGTTGGCGGTGGAATTTCCTGCGAACGCATCACTATCATCGCCTTCCTGACGTGGTATTTATTTCATGAACAACGCTGCCGAAAGAGCGCAGTTCATGTTTACCGTCAGGATCGCGGGTGATGGTTTACCCGTCGCATTTTAGGCGAATTTATCCCGCCATGACGGCAATGTTCCATCGAACGGCAGTGACGTCGCTTCATAGACGCCGCGTGCGATCGCTCGCGCCAGCACATTGGCCGCAAGCGAGCCAAGTGTGGTGAGTGACATCACCGGATCGGCCAGCGCTTTTCTCCCGGTCGCAGCGGCGAAGACGGTGTCGCCGTCGAGTGGTGTGTGGACCGGATAGATCGCGCGCGCGCAGCCGGTTTGCGCCATCACGGCAAGACGATTGGCTTGCGCGCTGGTGAGGATGGCATCGGTCGCCACCAGCGCAATCGTGGTGGCCTGCCGCGGCCCGCCCTTGGTTTGAAAGACCAGATCATCCGACGTGAATTGCCGTGGCCAGCCATGGCCGCCGAATTCGTTGTCGCGTTCAAATGGCGCGGCCCAGAAATGTCGGCTGTCGCCGATGGTGACAGCGCCGACCGCGTTGACGATCACCAATGCGCCGACCGTGTGACCTTCCGCCGTCGTCGCCGATGCGGAGCCGATGCCGCCTTTCAGATTGACCACCGTCGCGCCCATGCCGCCGCCCACGCTGCCGAGCGCAAAATTCTCCGACGCCGCAGCAGCGGCGCGATAACCGAGCTCCCGATAGGGGGAGAACCGGCCCCAGTCCTTGTTCCCGCCAGCCAGCAAATCGAAAACGATGGCTCCCGGCACGATCGGTACCAGCGCCGGGCCGATGGCGAAACCGCGCCCCTGTTCGCGTAGCCACGCCTGCACACCGGATGGCGCGTCGAGACCGAAGGCCGAGCCACCCGACAATACGATGGCGTCGACCCGCTCGACGGTGCGCTCCGCCGCAAGCAACTCGGTTTCGCGCGTACCGGGGCCACCACCGCGCAGATCGACCGACGCCACCGCCGGCTCATCGAAGATGATGGCGGTCGAGCCCGATCCGAGCGTTGCGTCATCCGCATGGCCGACCGTCAATCCCGCAACATCGGTAATGAGATTACGCACAGAATCCTCCTTATTCGCGCGGGAACACTAACGTCCGTCGTGGGAAAAGCCATTGCATCGGTCACATCCCGGAGAGACGCTGATCGGCCGCTTGCGTCGTCAGCCGGACCCATGCATGACAACGCATCATGCCGGATG
>JAEXXW010000499.1 GCA_023405565.1 Pseudomonadota bacterium | reverse complement strand
ATACCGGCCGTTTCTTCATTGCCCTGAAGCCGCGCGACGAACGCAAATCGACAGCCTCGCAGGTGATCGACCGCCTGCGTCCGCAACTGGCGAATGTAGAAGGCGCGGCGCTGTTCCTGCAGCCGGGCCAGGATATCACCGTCGGCGGCCGCGTCGCCCGCAGCCAGTTCCAGTACACGCTGCAGGACGCCAATCTCGACGAACTGACAACCTGGACACCAAAGGTCCTGGAGAAGCTCAAGACGCTGCCGCAAATCACCGACGTGTCCAGCGATCTCCTCGCCAACGCGCCGCAGCTCTCGCTCACCATCAATCGCGATCAGGCCGCACGCTTTGGCATCCAGCCACAGGTGATCGACGACACGTTGAACGACGCCTATGGCCAGCGCCAGATCGTGCAATATTTCACCCAACTCACCTCCTACAACGTCATTCTGGAAATTCCGCCGGCCATGCAGGCGGACCTGTCGTCGCTCAACCAGATCTACGTGAAATCCCCGACCACGGGGCAGGCCGTCCCGCTCTCGACGCTCGTGAACGTGGACACCACGAAAGTCGGACCGTTGCAGGTGTCGCACCAGGGGCAGTTCCCCGCCGCAACATTGTCGTTCAACCTGCGCGCCGGCGTGTCGCTCGGTCAGGCGGTCAATGCCATCGAGAAGGCGATGACCGAGATCGGCAAGCCGAACCGGCTGATCGGCACATTCCAGGGCAACGCACAGGCGTTCCAGACCTCGCTCGCCAGCGAGCCGATCCTGATCCTTGCTGCATTGCTGGTAGTCTATATCATTCTGGGTGTGCTCTATGAGAGCTACATCCACCCGCTCACCATTCTCTCGACATTGCCGTCGGCCGGCGTCGGCGCGCTGCTCGCCCTTTGGGGTGGCGGCTTCGATCTGTCGGTGATCGGCATCATCGGCATCATTCTTCTGATCGGCATCGTCAAGAAGAACGGCATCATGCTGGTGGACTTTGCGATCGTCGGCGAACGCGATCGCAACATGTCGCCGGAAGCGGCGATCCGCGAAGCCTGCCTCCTGCGTTTCCGGCCGATCCTGATGACGACAATGGCCGCCCTGCTTGGCGGCGTACCGCTGATGCTCGGCACAGGTTCGGGGTCAGAGCTACGTCAGCCGCTCGGCTATGCGATGGTTGGCGGCTTGCTGCTGAGCCAGGTGCTCACGCTCTACAGCACACCTGTGGTTTATCTCTATCTCGACCGCCTGCAGAACTGGCTCCAGGGCGAGAAGCGCGCGGAGACAAAAGAACAGCAGAAGCCTTTGCTGGCTGCGGCGGAATGACGGTCAATAATCGACCTTGACGAGATACAACCCATCGGCCGGCGCGACCTGCCCGCACGATGTGCGATCGCGCGCTTTAAGGATGCGGGTGATGTCATCGGCATTCCATCGGCCTTCGCCGACATGCACCAGTGAGCCGACCATCGAGCGCACCTGATTGTGCAGGAACGAGCGCGCCGACACGATGAAATTCACATTCCAGCCATTGGTTTCGATGTCCAGCTGATCCAGCGTTTTCACCGGTGACTTGGACTGGCATTCGGTCGAGCGGAATGTCGTGAAATCGTGCTGGCCGATGAGCCGCTTGGACGCTTCGCGCATGCCTACGATATCGAGCGGCCGGCCCACGCGCCACGCGCGGCCCAGATCGAGCGCAAGATCGGGCCGCCGGTTGACGACACGATAGAGATAATGCCGCGCTTTTGCCGAGAAGCGTGCATTGAAATCATCGCCGACCTGTTCGGCGGCGAGGATCGCGATCGGCTGCGGCCGCAGATAGAAGTTCAATGCATCGCGCACCGTGCCGCCGTCGTGCGCGCTACGGAGGTCCGCATGCGCGACCTGGCCCAGCGCATGCACGCCGGCATCGGTACGGCCGGCGCCCTGAATGGTCACGCGCTGACCGTCGAATTTCACGATCGCGTCTTCGAGCGCGCCCTGGATGGTCGGCACGTCGGCCTGGTATTGCCAGCCGCGATACGGCCTGCCGTCATACTCAATCAGAAAACGGTATCGCGGCACGATTGATCCACCTCAAGGGCAAAGGGCGCAGACAGGCGAAGATAACGACCAAGTCAAGGAGCAATCCGATGAAAGCCGCATTCAAGCGTCAGATTATCGCGTTACTGGACCAACATCGTATTATGAGCGTGGCGACCAATCGCCCGGATGGATGGCCGCAGGCGACAATCGTCGGCTATGCGAATGACAGTCTGGCCATCTACAGTTTCATCGCCCGTGACGGCCAGAAATTCGCCAATCTCGCACGCGATCCCCGCGTCTCCATCGCCATCGCAAACGATGTCCGCCAGCCGCTGCAGATCAAGGGTCTGTCGATGGCCGCACGCGCCGAATGGGTCCAGGATCGTGGCGAAATCGATCATGCCTACGCTCTGCTCCTGAAGCGTTATCCTGAATACAAAATCATGCCCCAGCCCGACCCGGAGGCAGTGCCAGTGATGCGCTTCACGCCGGAGATTGTGTCCATCCTGGATTATTCGAAGGGCTTCGGACATACCGATCTTGTCAGCGTTCAGGAGAGCGATCTGGCGGATGTGATCGAAAGCCGCAGGCACCATTGGGCCGGCCATCCGGC
>JAEXXW010000309.1 GCA_023405565.1 Pseudomonadota bacterium | reverse complement strand
CGTCTTCTTTTCGGAACGCGTTCGGTAAGCCAATCATCCGTTAATGGCCCGTCAACCATTTTGGCACCTATATTTCGCAGTCGCGAATGGCTTTTTGTGAGTGCTCTGCCCTCCGACTTCAGAGGAGGCGCGCATGTTCGGCATCCATAGCAGCGGCGACAAGGCCAAGCTCGCCGCACTGGACCGGTCGCAGGCGATCATCGAGTTCGGGCTGGACGGGACGATCCTGACCGCGAACGACAACTTCCTGAAGACATTCGGCTACACGCTCGACGAGATCCAAGGGCGCCATCATTCGATCTTCGTCGACGAAGCCTACCGCAAGAGCGATGCCTATCGTCAATTCTGGCAAGCCTTGCGTGACGGGGCATTCCAGTCTGCCGAATTCAAGCGTTACGGCAAGAACGGGCAGCCGGTCTGGATCCAGGCTACATATACCCCGTTGGTGAACCGGCGCGGGCAGCCGCTCAAGGTCATCAAGTTCGCCACCGACATCACCGAACAGAAGCAGCGCGCGGCGGAATACGAAAGCCAGATCGCAGCATTGCAGCGGACGCAAGCGATCATCGAATTCTCGCCCGCCGGAACAATTCTCACCGCCAACGAGAATTTTCTCGCCGTTTTGGGCTATCGCCTCGACGAGATCGAGGGGCAGTCGCATGCCATGTTCGTGTTGCCCGAGTATCGCAACAGCGAAGACTACCGGCGGTTCTGGCAATCCCTGGCCAACGGGCAGCATTACGCCGACGAATACAAGCGTGTCGCCAAAGGCGGCCGTCAGATATGGCTTCGCGGCATCTACACGCCGGTGTTCGATGAGAACGAGAAGGTTCGCAAGGTGGTCAAATTCGCGCGTGACATAACGCGCGAGGTTGAGCTTCGGCATCGGCTGGAAGCCGGACAGCGGGCGATCGATCAGGATCTCGACGCCATTACAGATGCTGTAGCGCAGGCCGCAGGGCAGGCGTCGCGCGCGACCGATGAAGCGGGCAAGGTTGCCGCCAATGTACAGGCGGTCGCGGCCAGTGCCGAAGAACTGGCGGTGTCCGCGCGCGAGGTCAGCTCGCAGGTGGGACATGCGCTGAAGATATCGACGCAGGCCGTCGCGCAGGCGCGTCAGACCAATGAGATCGTCGGCGGGCTCTCCGACGCCGCGACCAAAATCGGCGAGGTCGTCGCGCTGATCCAGCGCATTGCCGCACAGACCAATCTGCTGTCGTTGAATGCGACGATTGAAGCCGCACGCGCGGGCGAAGCGGGCCGCGGTTTTGCGGTGGTCGCTCAGGAAGTGAAAACACTAGCCACCGAGACGGCCAAGGCCACGGACCAGATCGCCACCCAGATCACCGAAAGTCAGGCGGCGGCAACGCGTGCGGTTGATGCCATCTCTGAAATCGCCAGTACGATTTCGAACATCAACGATATCTCGGCGGCCATCGCGAATGCGATCGAAGAGCAGTCCGGTGTCACCGTGGAAATCTCCGGCAATATGCAGGTGGCTGCGCGCGGCGTTTCCGAGATCAGCAACAGCTTCGGAGAAATCGCGCAGGCGACAGCGCAAGCGGACAATGCGACGCGCAAGGTGCGCGACGCATCAAGATCGCTGATCTGACCTGGATTATTCCGCCGCCAGCGCGCGGTTGAGCTTCATGTCGAGCCGTTCCCACACATCGACCAGCGCGGCCGCGAGGGCGTCGATCATCTGGTCGTCGTGATAAGGCGAGGGCGTGACGCGCAGGCGCTCGGTGCCCTTCGGCACGGTGGGATAGTTGATCGGCTGGATATAGATGCCGTGGTCGGTCAGCAGCATGTCGCTCGCCGCCTTGCACTTCTCCGGATCGCCGACGGCGATCGGCACGATATGCGTGTCGCTTGGCATCACCGGCAGGCCGGCGGCGGTCAGCACCGCCTTGGTGCGGGCGACACGTTCCTGATGCCGGTCGCGTTCCCATTGCGAGGTCTTCAGATGCCGGATCGATGCCGCCGCGGCGGCGCAGACGGACGGCGGCAGGGCAGTGGTGAAGATGAAGCCCGGCGCATAGGAGCGGACGGCATCGCAGACCGAATGGCTGGCTGCGATATAGCCACCGAAGCAGCCGAAGGCCTTGCCCAGCGTGCCTTCGATCACGTCGATCCGGTGCATCACGCCATCCCGCTCGGCCACGCCGGCGCCGCGCTTGCCATACATGCCAACGGCATGGACTTCGTCGATATAGGTCATCGCGCCGTATTTCTCGGCGAGGTCACAGATCGCGCTGATCGGCGCGATATCCGCATCCATCGAATAGATGCTTTCGAACAGGATCAGCTTCGGCCGGTTCGGTCCGGCCTCGATCAGCAGTTCTTCCAGATGCGCGAGATCGTTGTGGCGGAAAATCTTCTTCTCGCAGCCCGACTGCCGCACGCCTTCGATCATCGAATTGTGGTTGTAGCTGTCCGACAGGATCAGGACGTTCGGGATCAGCTTGGCGAGGGTCGAGATGCCGGTCTGGTTCGACACATAACCGGAGGTGAAGATCAGCGCCGATTCCTTGCCGTGCAGGTCGGCGAGTTCGTACTCAAGCTCGACCAGCGGATGATTGGTGCCGGAAATATTGCGGGTGCCGCCGGCGCCGGTGCCCATGCGGGTCGCGGCCTCGACCATGGCGCCGACCACCTTGGGGTGCTGGCCCATGCCGAGATAATCGTTCGAGCACCAGACGATGATTTCGCGGGGGCCTTCCGGAGCATGCCAGATGGTGACCGGGAACCGACCCGCGATCCGCTCCAGATCCGCGAATACCCGATAGCGCCGCTCCTCATGGAGCCGGTCCAAGGCGTTATCGAAGAACGACTTGTAGTTCATGGTACGGCCAGTCCCGGACGAAACATGCGATTTGGTCGCCGCCAGCGGGGGAGGCGTTCAAACCGATTTCTGAGTTGGTTTTAGAAGCGTTCAACGGTGTTTGTCGAGGTATGCGTGCCCTTAAAACGACGCAGACCGGGCCCGAGAGATGGTCAAATTGTCCAAGGGGCAACATTTCCCGTTTTTGAGGCCGTTTGCAGGTCTGGAACTGCCCTCCAGCTACCCGCGTTCACCTCCCGACGAGGGGCTGTATGGGAACTGCTACTTTGGCTGATCGGCATTCCGTTGCCGATCATTCTGGTGATCTGGCTGCTGGGCGGCCTGAATTAGACCGCAGCGCGTTGGGGCTACCTGAAATTCTGCCCGATGTGCAGGCTGCAAGACGGTGAAATCCGCTACGGGGCCGACGAGGCAATACGGTCGAGAAGTTCGTCGAGCAGATGCCGTTCACCGGCAGACAGGACAGCGATTCCGCTCAGAGACGTGCGCAGTTCGGCCGCAGTCGCTTGAACATTGCGATCGTCTCGATGTCGTTCGCCCTCTCTCGGACGCGTGATCGCGGCGACGACCAGATCGCGCGTAAAAGCCGAAAGGTCTGTGTCGCGTTGTCCGTCCGGCTGCTGGAGCAGAGTAAGAATAGTGCCGGTTCCAGCCGATTGGACGACCATCACCGCTCGCTCTTCGCTGGTTGTCAGACGCCCTGATTCGGCGATTCGCCGAATCCGGCGTCGCAGGACCTGCGTGCCCCACGCCGCCGCCGCGGAGCCTCCAGTGGTGTCGGATGTATCGGCCAGGATCGCGAACAAGCCAGGGTTAGCAAGGCAGAACATGACGTGCGCATCCCAACCCTGTCGGAGATCCTCGACAGGATCCGGATCGGACGCTTGGGCGTCTTTGCGGGCGACGTAATTCGCCAATTCATACTCGGCCACCGCTGCCAGAAGACCGCGTTTGTCACCGAAAAACCGATAGATTGTCGGAGCTTGCACGCCGGCGGTCGTCGCAACGGCACGCGTCGTTGCGGCCTCGCTACCCCCTTCGGCAATCAAACGGGATGCTGCCGCAAGGATACGGGTGCGCACATCGCCGATGCTGGCCGCCTCTTCCGAAATGAAGGCTTTGGAACGCATACGCCCAGCTTATGCGACGGTTGATATCGACGGTAGCAATAATTTGCTATCAGCAAATATCATTGATAACATAATAAATAAATCAATGATATTCCTGCGAGGACTTCCCATGATTGTTGTCACTGGCGCTAACGGCAAACTCGGCCGGGCTATTGTGAAATCTCTGCTGTCCGTGATGCCGGCGGAACGGATCGGGGCCAGCGTTCGCGACCCCGCGCGGGCCATCGAACTCCAGGCTCTCGGTGTCCCTGTCCTTCAAGCCGATTACGACAATGCCGACAGCCTTCGGCGGGCATTTGAGGGGGCCGAACAGGTGCTGATGATCTCATCCAACGCGGCGGCCTATGGTGGAGACCCGTTGGCGCAGCACCGCAATGTCATTACGGCGGCGCAGGACGCAGGCGTTGGGCGCTTGGTCTATACGAGTCACATGGGGGCAAGCGCGACTTCTGCTTTTCCGCCAATGCACACCCACCACGCCACAGAGCAGATGTTGCGCGGGAGCGGACTGGCCTGGACAGCCCTTCGTGACGGTTTCTATGCGAGCAGCATCATTGCCATGTTGCGTGATGAGATAAAGGCCGGCGTGATCGCCTATCCGGAGGATGGAAAAGTGTCATGGACGGCCCATGCGGACCTCGCCGCGGCTGCTGCGGTCATCCTGTCGCAAGCGGGCAGGTTCGAAGGTCCTACGCCGCCACTGACCGCTGAGGAAGCGCTGGATCTCGACGATATCGCCGAAATTGCTTCGGCGGTCGTGAAGCATCCGGTGCGCCGCGAGCGCATATCCGACGATGAGATGAAAGCCAGACTCACCGCTCGCGGGCTTTCGGCCCATGTCATCGCCATCTCGCTGGGCCTGTGCCGGGCCAGCCGCAACGGGGAATTTGCGACGGTCACTCCGACGCTGGCGGAATTGTTAGGCAGGCCGACGACACGCCTCGGCAGCGTATTCGCCCAAGAGTGGTGAGATCGTCGCCAACTGACTGTGTCGCGTGAGATCGATCTCACATGTTCGACGGCGTGCGGAGCTTGTGCAAGGC
>JAEXXW010000299.1 GCA_023405565.1 Pseudomonadota bacterium | reverse complement strand
TTCGCAGCAAGCGCCCGTAGCTCAGCTGGATAGAGCACCAGACTACGAATCTGGGGGTCAGGAGTTCGAATCTCTTCGGGCGCGCCAGCCACTTTAAAAGTTCGCCTCACGCAGCGTCGCGCGGATCGACGCGTCCCACGAGATGCAGGGTGGAGCGCCAGGCGTGATACGTCAGCGCCTCGAGGCCTCGGACTGCGTCGACTCGCGTGATCGCCGCATCGGTGGTGAGTTTTCCAGCGGCCACCGCGCCCAGCGTCGCGCTGCGGTGAGCGTGCCGCAAATCGCTCAGCTCCGTCGCGCAGCTTTCGAGCCGTGCGAGAGCCGCATCAATCGAGATCGTGGGCGGGGAGGATGCGGCGTGGGCTACAGGCGAGAAATACGTTTCCTTCGTATCGGGCGGCGGCATCGTAATCTCGCCGGCCACCGATGCTGCGTTTCGCATCGCCTCTGCGCATAGAAATCTGGCGCGGGCATCCTCCGGATCGTCGCCGGCCGCCTCGAAATCGGTTCCGCGCGCTGATTCCGTCAGCCGGGACGCATGGTCCAGCGCGTGCAGTGTGCTCGTAAGCCGCCATTGCTCGTCATCGGTCTCGGGCCGTCCGGTTATGTCCGACAGAAACACTTGCGCCTTGCGCAGGGCATCGCCCGCCTCGGATATCGATGTAGAGTCCTTCGCTGCGGGAACGGTCTGGCCGCCGCTTCCAGCCTCCAGTGTTGTCTCGATCGACCGACAGATCGCCGTCAGCGCTTGTGCTATCGTTTGCCGCACGGCTTCGACGGCCACCATCGGAGTTTCAAGCGCCGAAGGATCGAGACTCCGCGTGAGAGGCGAACCGCGCTCGGGCAGAATGCGCTCGACAAGTCGCGTGAAGCGGTCGATCAGAGGCAGCAAGACGGCCACGCCGACGACATTATAGGCTGTGTGATATGCGGCCAGCAGCGTGACACCATCGACGACGGCCGAGGCACGCACGATCAGCAGTGTCGTGACGGGAAATAACACCACGGCAATCAGTGCAGCGACAAGTTTGAAAAGAACATAAGCGAGGGCCAATCGCTTGGCTGTGGTGCTGGCGCCAATTGCGGCCAGCGCAGAGCTCGTCGCCGTTCCGATGTTCTGGCCGATGATCAGCGCGCAAGCCTGGTCCAGCCCGATCGCACCGGCATAGTGAGCGGACAGCGTCACTGCGATGGCCGCCGTTGACGACTGCATCAGGGCGGTCATGACGAGCCCGACAATGACCAGCATGAGCAAACCGAGCAGCCCTACCCACCAGCCGACATCGGGACTACCGAGAACGGACGGCAGATCCGCCGGGTGCAATTGTTCCGCCAGCCCGCCCATTCCCTGCTGCAGGGTCGTCAATCCAAACAACACAAGTCCGAACCCGGCGAGCGCGGCGCCCGCCGCGGATATGCGTCCGCGACCCAGAAGCTTGGTCAATGCGCCGACGAAGATCATCGGCAGCGCCCATGCGGTGAGCGAGACACGGACGCCGATGAGAGCAACCAGCCAGCCCGTGCCCGTAGTGCCGACATTCGCACCGAAGACGAGGCCCAAACCCTCTTTGAACGTCAACAAGCCGGCGCTCACAAGACCGATCGTCGTCATCGTCGTCGCGCTGGACGATTGCACCAGAAGCGTGATGACGGCGCCCCAGAAAGCACCACGCAACGGTGTGGCCGCTGCGTTGCCAAGCACCGTGCGCAGAGAGGACCCGGCCAGCGCCTTCAGGCCCTGCGTCATAATGGTCATGCCAAGCAGAAAGAGACCCACGCCGCCGAGTACCGAAATCGTCATCGACATGTACGCTCCCGAGAAATGGTGCACTCCGCAGAAGGTGCCTGAGTTCAGAAGCCAAGCATGGCTGCGTGCCTTCCCGCAATTCAAAGTCGAAGCGAAGACGTCATCTCTAACGTTGGATATGTAAGGCTTCGATCTGCGATCGGTCAGATCACTAGAGTACCACGGGATATTTCCAAGACACCGTTGCGCACGGCTGCCGATCACGATCTCATCGCCGGCGAGCGCTGGTCGGCCCGGGAGCGGCCGAGTTTCAGCGCGATGGAAGCGTTTCGTCGAAATAGCAGTACGTATTTTTTCCTGCGGCCTTGGCATTGTAGAGAGCCTGATCCGCGCGAGTCAGAAGATCGTCCGGGTGCAATCCATCTTCCGGGGCACAGGCAATGCCAATGCTGAGCCCGATCATGATATCCACCTCGCCGTATCGGAATGGCCGCCCGGCCATGGCGATCAGGTGTTGCGCCAATTCTGCTGCCTCCGCTCGATTCACTGTCAGAATGAAGGCAAACTCGTCACCGCCGAGGCGCGCGAGAGTATCGTCGGCCCGCAATACGGAACGGAAGCGCGTAGCGATGTCGCGCAGGACAGCGTCGCCGGCCGGATGTCCGAGGCTGTCGTTCACCTGCTTGAAGCCGTCGATGTCCATGTAGAGCAGCGCGAAGCACCGGCCGGTTTGGCGTGTATGTTCGACAGCTTCGAGCAGGCGCTGTCCGAACAGCATCCGGTTCGGCAAGCTCGTGAGGTCATCAGAAGTGGCGAGCTGCGCCAGTCGCGCTTCCAGCTTCTTGCGCCGGCCGATTTCACGGACCGATGCAACATATCCGTTCGGGTTTCCCGTCGTTTGGTCATAGGTGAGCCGCAGCGACGCTTCCAGCCAGACCCAGGAGCCGTCCCGATGCCGCTGGCGTTGCTCGCTGACGCCGACCTCCAGGCGCCCGGCGCGAACGTCTTTCATGAGAGATTGAAAGGCTGGCAAATCGTCCCGGTGGGTCAACTCGATGGCTTTGCGGCCGACGAGTTCTTCCGCTTCATAACCGAGGAGCGCCTTCACTGAGGGGGAGACATAGAGGCGGATGCCGTCGAGGTTGCCGCGGACGATGGTGTCGGTTGAGGTTTCAGCGAGAAGTCGGAAACCGGCTTCCCGTTCCTTTGCCTCCTGTGCAGCTTTGGAGAGGCTCAATTGTTGTTGGGCAATCGCCCCAAGGTCTTCCAGCCGCCGAAGATTGTCGGCCGACGCGGTGCGAGCGCGCGTGTCGAAGAGCAATAGCCGCCCGGCCCCGGCTGGGCCGAATGTTGTGCTGGCGATGAAGCGCAGCTTCGGCCTTTCCATCACGTACGGGCACCGGGCAAACGTCGCGTCCTCAAGCGTGTCCTCGATCCACAGGACCGACCCTCCGATGTCCAGGTGTCCGACCGCAGAGGTCACGAACTCCCATACGGCTCGGTCGTCGGGTGTGGCGAGGTCGATCCAGCAGAGGCTGTCGTTTCCCAGGTGAACGGAGGCGGCCGGCACATCGAACAAAGCGCGAGCCGTCCGACAGAGCGCCTCGAAGTGCAGCGCGGATCGACACGTCTCGGTATCTCGACCGGTATGCGCTCCCAGATATTCCGATCCGCGCGTTGCTATGATTCCCATGAGCTCGAAACTGGATTCCGCCGCTTCTAGGTCATCGATTGACCCAGGTAGCTGAAAATAATGCGCTTCTTTCCCTTATGTTTGGTTGAAATCCTGCCGTCGTGTCCGGTGGCGACGACATATGAGTGGGCTGCCCGGCAGTGTGGGAAAAATCCCGTCAAATCTCGCGCGGCAGCCATAATTCGGCTATGCCCACGCCCAGTCCCAACGAGCCGGAGTGTCTCATGC
>JAEXXW010000285.1 GCA_023405565.1 Pseudomonadota bacterium | reverse complement strand
GCCTGACACTGGACGATACCGTCGAGCAATTGCGCGGGGTTTTGATCATCGCGCGCGATCGCTATCTCGCGCATGATCGGCCAGATACCGCTTTTGGTTTACATGCCGCCTGCCATGCGGATGTACTGTCGCTTTGCGCGCGCGAGGGTATTCCGGGGCTTGCCGCGGCCTTCGGGCCGGCGCAATTCGACAAGGCGATCCTCGATGCGCTGCTGCGCGCCTATGACCTGGACGTCTTCTCTGGACTGGGCGGAAATATCGTCGGGCTCGATGCGCGTTTGACGCCCGATCTCAGCGATGATGCGATCGCGTCCTATCTCGGCAGTCGCGTGCCGCCAAAGCGTGTCATGGTACGGCACACATTCGGCCTGGCGGAGCCGATCGAAGCGTTGGGCGAGACTTACCGGAAAACGGGATGCCGTTATTTCAAGCTCAAGTTGTCGGGCGATCCCGTGGCCGACGCGGCCCGCCTCAAACTGATCGTTGCCGAACTGGATCGGAATGACATCGATTATCGCGCCACGCTTGATGCCAACGAGCAATATGCCGATCTCGACGCATTGGCGACGCTGACAAAAGCGTTGATGGAAGAACGTGAATTTGGACAATTCCCGCAACGGCTTCTCTATATCGAGCAGCCCTTGCCGCGCGATCTGACATTCACAACGTCTCTGGGCGCGCTCGGCGAAAGCTTTGCCTTTATCATCGACGAAGGCGAAAGCGATTACGATACATTCCCGAAAGCGCTGGCGCTTGGCTATCGCGGGATTTCGTCAAAGACCTGCAAAGGTATCTACAAATCCCTGTTGAATGGCGCGCGTGCTTCGGCATGGACGCAATCCGGCAAGGCGCGCGCCTTTGTCGCGGCGGAAGATCTTACATGCCAGGCCGGATTGTCCGTTCAGCAGGATACGGCCTTGCTGGCTTTCCACGGGCTCGCGCATGCCGAGCGCAATGGGCATCACTATGTCGACGGCTTTGCGTCTGCGCCGGATGCGGAGATCCAGGCCTTTTGCGCCGCCCATCCGGATTTCTACGCCGACAAGAGCGGGCTGGCGATCCGTGATGGTGTGCTCGAAATCGGCTCTCTGACTCAACCCGGATTTGCCTCGGGTGTCGATCCGGCGCGCATCGTTTCCCGCGTCTGATCGTGAGGAGCGTGTAGGCCGGGCATGGCCACGTTCAGTTCAATGGCACGCGCAGACGGTCCTGGTCCTGCGCGTCGTTTGAGGCAGCTCGCCTCTTTCTATTTCTGCATATGAAATTCAAAATTTTTATCGCCCTGGTTCCAGGGATGCTCTTTGCACGGTGCTGATTTCATGTTTTAACCAATCAGTTAAAAGATTGAGCGGGCGGCAAAGCCCGGGACGGGGAGGAGTTTTCGATGGCAGTCAAGCGGCTCGGCATCATCATGGCCGGCGTCACAGGGCGCATGGGCACGAACCAGCATCTGGTCCGGTCGATTCTGGCCATTCGCGATCAGGGTGGCGTGCTGCTTTCTGATGGCTCGCGGGTGATGCCCGATCCCATTCTGATCGGCCGCAACGCCGAGAAGGTGAGTGCACTGGCGCAGCAATATGGTGTGACGCGCTGGGCGACCGACCTCGACAAGGCGCTGCTCAATCCCGAGGACGAGATTTTCTTCGATGCCGGCACGACGCAGATGCGCCCCGAATTGCTGGAGAAAGCAATCAAGGCCCGGAAGCATGTCTATTGCGAAAAGCCGATCGCGACCGATCTCGCCTCGGCGCTGAAGATCACGAAAATCGCCAACGAATCCGGCCTGAAGAATGGTGTGGTGCAGGACAAGCTGTTTCTGCCGGGCCTCTTGAAACTGAAGATGCTGCGCGATTCCGGCTTCTTCGGCCGCATGATCGCGGTGCGCGGCGAATTCGGCTATTGGGTGTTCGAAGGCGACTGGCAGACGGCGCAACGGCCGTCGTGGAATTACCGCAGCGAGGATGGCGGCGGCATCATCCTCGATATGATCTGCCACTGGCGCTATGTGCTCGACAATCTGTTCGGCGAAGTCAAAAGCGTGTCATGCGTCGGTGCGAAGCACATCCCGGCGCGCTGGGACGAGAGCGGCAAAAAATACGAAGCGACGGCGGATGATGCCGCTTACGCGACGTTCGAACTCGAGGGCGATGTCATCGCTCATATCAACATGTCCTGGGTGACACGCGTGTATCGCGACGACCTCGTCACGTTCCAGGTCGATGGCGTGAATGGCTCGGCGGTGGCCGGTCTGACCGATTGCGTGATTCAGCCGCGGCAGGGCACGCCACGGCCCGTCTGGAATCCCGACGTCAGGCAGCCGATCGATTTTTACGACACATGGCAGCCGGTGCCGGACAATCAGGTCTATGACAACGGCTTCAAGGTGCAGTGGGAGATGTTCATCCGTCATGTGATGGAGAATGCGCCTTATCGCTACACCTTGCTGGAAGGCGCCAAGGGCGTGCAGCTTGTGGAATGCGCGCTGCAAAGCTGGAAGGAACGCCGCTTCGTCGATGTGCCGAAGTTGACGGTGTAACCTGTGGTCATTCCGGGGCGCGAACGCAGTTCGCGAGCCCGGAATCCAGATCAAGACAGGGGTGCAACTGGATTCCGGGCTCGCCTGCCTACGCTGCGCTCGGCATGCGCCCCGGAATGACGGAGGAAGCAACATGAACCGTTACGAACGACCGCGTGCCGGCTTGACCATCACGCTACCGCGCGCCGACCGCAGCCTTGAAGCATTCGCCGTATCGGCGCCGGCGGATTTTCCGCAGAAAGTGAATGTGCCGCTCAATCGCATCGCCTTTGGCGCCGCCCATGTGGTGGCTGACCCGCTGGCGGAATGCGATCCCTGGCTCGATGCTGCGGTCGATTGGGACCGCACCATTGCATTTCGCGAACATCTCTGGGATCTCGGCTTCGGCGTTGCCGAAGCGATGGACACGGCGCAGCGCGGCATGGGCATGAGCTGGCCGCAATCGCTCGAATTGATCCGCCGCTCGGTCGCGGCAGCGAAGCCGCGCAACGGCCTCGTCTTTTCCGGAGCCGGCACCGACCAGCTCGCGCCGGAAAATGCAAAAAGCATTGATGACGTGATCCGCGCTTATGAAGAACAGATCGCGGCGATCGAAGCCGTCGGCGGCCGCATCATCCTGATGGCATCGCGAGCGCTGGCGCGCGTTGCGCAATCGGGCGACGATTATCGGAAGGTCTATGACCGGGTGCTGTCGCAGGTGAAAGAGCCAGTGATCATTCACTGGCTCGGCGATATGTTCGATCCGGCGCTGACCGGTTACTGGGGCACAAAGAATCTCGACGCCGCGATGGATGTCGCGGTTGCGGTCATCAATGCGAATGCCGCCAAGGTCGATGGCGTGAAGATTTCGCTGCTCGACAAGGACAAGGAAATCGCCATGCGCCGACGCCTCGCGAAGGGCGTGCGGATGTATACCGGCGACGATTTCAACTATGCGGAGCTGATTGCCGGCGATGCGCAAGGCTATTCCGATGCGCTGCTTGGTATTTTCGACGCGATCGCGCCGGCGGCTGCTGCGGCTCTGGTCGCCCTGTCGCAGAATGACAGCAAGACCTTCCACAGCATTTTCGAACCGACTGTTCCGCTGTCCCGGCATATCTTCCGCAGCCCCACACGCTTCTACAAGACCGGTGTCGTGTTCATGGCCTATCTCAACGGCCATCAGGATCACTTCACCATGATTGGAGGGCAGGAAAGTGCGCGGTCGACGCTGCATCTCGCCGACATCTTCCGGCTGGCGGATGCAGCAGGCCTGCTGCGCAATCCGGAGTCCGCGGTCGAGCGGATGCGTGCGGTGCTGGCGGTGCGGGGCGTTGGCGTCTGATGCGCGATCTGTCAGGTGACCATCACTGGCTGTCTATCAACACGGCAACGGTGCGCCAACAGGCTGATTTTCCCGGTATCGTGGAGGCCTGCGCAAAACGCGGCATTCGCGCCGTGTCGCCGTGGCGCGACCAGGTTGCCCATGTAGGGCTGGATCGGGCCGTCAAGGCCGTCCGCGACGCCGGGCTGCAACTCTCCGGCTATTGCCGCGGCGGGATGTTCACCTGCGATTCCGCGCACAAGCAGGACATGCTTGACGACAACAGGCGCGCGATCGACGAGGCCGCGGCACTGGGGGCGCCCTGTCTGGTGCTGGTTGTCGGCGGGCTGCCGCAATATTCACGGCCCGGCTCGACACCAAGCAAGGATATCCGCGCCGCCCATGCGCAAGTGAGCGATGCACTTCATCTCATCCTCGATCATGCGAAGATGGCCGGAATGCCGCTCGCGCTTGAGCCGTTGCATCCCATGTATGCGGCGGACCGCGCCTGCGTGAATACGCTGCGCCAAGCGCTGGATATTTGCGATGCGCTTGATCCTGCGCG
>JAEXXW010000150.1 GCA_023405565.1 Pseudomonadota bacterium | reverse complement strand
GTGCAGGAATTCCTCCAGGAAGATCTTGGCGAGGAAGGGCTGAAGCGGTCAGTGGTCGTGGTCGCGACCTCGGACGAGCCGGCACTGATGCGCCGTCAGGCCGCCTATCTCACGCTGGCGATTGCCGAATATTTCCGCGATGAAGGCCGCGACGTTTTGGCGCTGATGGATTCGGTGACGCGCTTTGCCATGGCCCAGCGCGAAATCGGCTTGTCGGCCGGTGAACCACCCACGGCCAAGGGCTATACGCCGACGGTGTTCTCGGAATTGCCGCGGCTGCTCGAGCGGGCAGGCCCAGGGCCTGACGCCGGGACGATCACCGGCCTGTTTACAGTGCTGGTCGATGGTGACGATCATAATGAGCCGATCGCCGACGCGGTGCGCGGCATCCTGGATGGTCACGTCGTCATGCAGCGTGCCATTGCCGAGCGCGGCCGCTACCCGGCCATCAACATCCTCAAGTCGGTGTCACGGACAATGCCGCGGTCGGCCGATCCGGAGTTTTTGCCGGTGATCACCCGCGCCAAGCAGATCATGGCAACCTATGCCGACATGGAAGAACTGATCCGGCTGGGCGCCTATCGGCCCGGATCCAGTCCTGAAGTGGACGAGGCGATCCGTCTGCACGGGCCGTTGGAGGCCTTTTTGGGGCAAAGAAAAGACGAGGCCACTTCACTGGCCGAAGGATATCAGCAACTTGCGAGCATTCTCACGGTTTTGGAAACCGAAAAATAACGTTAGCCCGCCACAATCCGCCATTCCTGAGAGCGGCCGCGCGATTTTTTGTGTCGCGCCGGCCGGTTGTGTTGGGGCTTCGGGGAGTATGTGTCGATGAAGTCGCGTGAAACGCTGATCCGGTTGCGGAAATTCCAGGTGGACGAAAAGCGCCGCCGGACCGTCCAGATCGAAACCATGATTGCCGAATTCGAGCGGATGACCGTCGAACTCGATCGCGAGGTCAAGGCCGAGCAGGATCGCGCCGGCATCCAGGATCCCTCGCATTTCGCCTATCCGACCTATGCCAAGGCGGCCAACCAGCGGCGCGAGAATCTGGTCCGGTCGATCGAGGAGTTGCGCTTGCAGCTTGACGACGCCAAGGCGGCCCTCGGCGAGGCCTTCGAGGAATTGAAGAAAGTCGAGCTGCTCGATGAGCGCGATCAGGCGCGCGAGCGGGCCGATGCCAATGCACGTGAGCAAATGGAACTGGATTCCATCGGCATCATGCGCATCCGCAACGCGGCAAGGGCGTAAGCCTTCTTCGCGCGGACAGGTTCAGGGTTTTGCAAATGGCCGGGCTTGTCCTGGCCATTTTGTTTTCCAGGGCAGGGAATACCGTCGCGCTCGCCGGGTTTGGCTTTCTGGTATCGTCATCAAAGCCATTTTCGGAGCCGCCATGTCGCTGCGCTCACTGTCATTCATCCTGATCGTCCTCGTCACTTCGCTTGAAACCGCCTCCGCCGCCGAATTGAAGGTTCTCACCGCCGGGGCGATGAAGCAGGTCGTACTTGCCCTGCAGCCGGAATTCGAGAAGCAGGGGCATAAACTCGTCGTCGACAACGACACGGCGGGTGCGCTGCAGAAGCGCGTCGAGAGCGGCGAAGCCTTCGATGTCCTTGTGGTGACACCTGGCGCGATTGATCAGCTTGCAGCCAAAGGCAAAGTGGCGGCCGACAGCAAGACGCCGGTGGCCAGGGTCGCGATCGGTGTCATGGTTCGCCCCGGTGCACCACTGCCGGACATCTCCAGTGTCGAGGCGTTCAAGCAAGCTTTGCTGAATGCCAAGACTGTCGCCTATATCGATCCTGCCTCCGGCGGTTCGAGCGGCATCTATCTCGACAAGCTGTTCGAGAAAATGGGGATTGCCGATACGGTGCGCGCGAAGGCCAAGCTCAAGCGCGGCGGTTATGTCGCCGATCTTCTCGTGAGCGATGATGCCGAACTCGGCATTCACCAGATCAGCGAGATCGTGCCCGTGAAAGGTGTCGTGCTTGTTGGGCCGCTGCCGCCGGAAATCCAGAACTACACCACTTATGCCGGTGCGATATCGGCGGCCACGCAGGATCGGGCAGCGGCAAAAGCATTTGTCGATTTTCTGGCCGGTCCGGCAGGTGGTGCCGTATTGCGCGACAAGGGAATGGATCGGCCGTCCTGATCAGAGGCGCGACACGTCAAATCCAACAGGTTATCGAGAGGCGCCTTTAAGCCAGATCGTGCTGCATTGGCCTGACGGCGAGAGGCCAATGCGATGTTGCAGCGCAGATCATTGATCTTTTGTGTATCGCTTGTCTGTCTTGCATTGAGCGGCGCAGCGAGCGGTGCGCCGATTCCGAACGGGGATGGACAGCAGGTTGTCGAGCTTGCCGGCAAACGGCGGACGATCTTCACTTATCGTCCGAGTGGCTGTAGCCCGGCATCATTGCTCTTGTTGTTTCATGGGCGCGGCGGTGTGCGCCCCTATCGCGATGATGCACATGCACTGGCCGACAAGCTCTGTGCGATCGTGATCGCACCACGCTTTCAGACGAAGAGTGCCCATTATCAGCAAGGTGGCATCGTCCGAAACGGCGTTGTGCGGCCCGAGCGTGACTGGACGGTGAATATCGTGGCGCCCCTGGCCGATTGGGCGCGCGCAGAGACTGGCATCGACCATTATGATCTCATCGGCCATTCGGCCGGGGCGCAATTCCTGAGCCGCGTAGCAGCATTTCATCGCGATGCGGCGCGCCGGATCGTCATCGCCAATCCCTCGACCTATGTGTTGCCAAGCCTGGACGTCGCAGCACCATTCGGCTTCGGTGGGATCTATTCAGATGCCGAGGGTGAAGCGCAATTGCGCAACTATCTGGCACGGCCAGTGACTATTTATCTGGGCGAGAATGATAACAGTGACGATGCTCGTGATATGAACAGGTCGCCCAGCGCCATGGCGCAGGGCAGAACCCGCTTTGAGCGGGGCGTGACGACCTTCAATGAAGCTCAGCAATTGGCGGCCGGGCGCGGATGGACGTTCAACTGGCGGCTCGTGCGTCTTCCCGGCGTGGGCCACAATGCCCGGAAGATGTTTTCCGCGCCTGAGGCAATCGAAGCGCTGAAGCCCTAGCTCCGGGCATCAAGAAATGCGCGCCCCTTATGG
>JAEXXW010000141.1 GCA_023405565.1 Pseudomonadota bacterium | reverse complement strand
TGGCGAGAAAGGCGCGGAACAGATCCGCTGGGTTTTTGTCCTGTTGGTCCATCGTTGTCTGCGCAGAATGATCCGTTACGCCGCGTGATGCCGCCTGACCGCGTCGACGAAGGCGGCGGTCTCCTCGGTGAGGCGGTCGCCGGCTGCAAGCAAGCCGCCGCCGACCAGCACGATCACATCATGACCGTAGAATTCCAGCATTTCCGCGACACGATCGAGCGTCATGCCGCCAGCCGGCACCGGCACGGTGGCGGGAAAATTTCCCCAGGGCGACAGGGCGGCGCGGGCCAGTGCGCGGCACTCGTCCGGTGAATAGCCAAACCGGCCGCCGTGATTGGGAAACACGGTGGCATCGGCGCCGAGAAGGCGGAATAGCTTGCCGAGGAGGAGTGGCGGGGCGATGCGGGCCGCACCCGACATGGACGGATGCGTCATGACGGCGATGTCGGGATTTTCGCGCACGATGGTGTGGAAGGCGGCGACACCGGTGACCATGGGCGCGATCAGAACCGCATCGATGCCTTCCGCGCGGGCGATCTCCACCTGGCGGCGCAGCTGGTCGAGATTGCCCGACAGCGACGGCAGATAGGAGGTTCGCCCGCCATCGCTGGCGCGCGCGTCGCAGACGGCCTCCGCGATCCGCTGCACACGTTCGGCAAAGGGGCTGTAGGCCTGATCGGCGAGGCTGTGATCATCCTTGATGAAATCGATGCCGCCCCGCGCCATCTGCCCGGCGAGGTCGGCGAGTTCGCGGGCGCTGGAGCCCTGCGGCTTGAGCGCCGAGCAGGTGAGCGCGTATGCGCCAGCGCCGACGCGTTTGCGCAGGCCGGCCAGCCCGTGCCGCGGCCCGCCAAAGGCGACCAGCATCTCGTCTGGAAAGAATGCGTCCTGCAGCGTCACGTCCGGATGCATCGAGGTGTTGCCGAACAGCATGTTGAAGAGCTGTCCGGCCTCCATCCCGGTGGTGGCGACGGCAAGGCCGACGCGGACCTCGAACTGACCGTGACCGAGTTCGGTGACGGCCTCCACCTGGCCGACGATCTCATCCAGCACTTGGCGGCTGGAAATCGCCCCGAGCGGCATCTCCACGCTCTGCTCGACGGCAATGCCTTCCGCGCGCGCCGCGATCCGGTCAGCCGGGCAGGTCACGCGATAGACGGCCGTGAAGCGGCTTGCGTGCTGCGCCGGCGTGGCGCCGCCATGCGTGTTCGCCGCGTGTGACGTTTCCAAAGGCGGGCGCTCCGGGCTCTCGCGTTTCAGGACGAAAAATGGGTGCTGCCCGGAATTGCAGCAATAGCCGCATATTGCAAGCGGGCTTTCGGACATGTGACGACGTTTCGCCACGGGCAATTAGCACTGGATCGCCGGTGCCGACCTGTGTAGACGGACGCTCCTTTCATTCTCATACGTCGGAGCCTGATGCCGTCCGGGAAGCCGCCTGGCGCTTTTCGGCATCATGTTCCCGGAGCGGCCATGTCATCTCGCGGACTGAACTCATCGTGCGGACTTGATTTCGGGACGTCGAATACGACGCTCGGTCACATTGTCGATCATGCACCGGTGCTGGTTCCTCTCGAGGCGGACCATGTCACGATCCCGAGCGCGATCTTTTTCGAGCGCAGTGGCGGTGTGCTGATCGGGCGGCGGGCCATGGACGCCTATGTCGAGGGCGCGACCGGGCGGCTGATGCGCAGCCTCAAATCCGTGCTCGGCACGTCGCTGGTCGACGAGACGACGCAGGTCGGACGCGAGCGCCGGAAATTCCGCGACGTCATCGCCTATTATGTCGGCGCGGTGAAGCGCCGTGCGGAGCAGGCGGCGGGCGTCGAGTTCCGCAACGTGGTGCATGGCCGGCCGGTCCATTTCGTCGACAATGCGCCGGATGCCGATGCGCGCGCCGAGGAGACGCTGCGCGAGATCGCGCACAGCATCGGCTTTCAGGAGATTACCTTCCAGTTCGAGCCGATCGCGGCCGCGCTCGATTACGAGCGGCAGATCGCGCACGAGGAGATCGCGCTGATCGCCGATATCGGCGGTGGCACGTCGGACTTTTCCATCGTGCGCCTCAGTCCGCAGCGGCATCGCGTGGCCGAGCGCTCAGGTGACATTCTTGCGAATGACGGCGTGCGGATCGGCGGTACGGATTTCGACCGGCGTGTGAGTCTCGGCAAGGTCATGCCGCTGTTCGGCTATGGCAGCGCGATGACGCGGGCCGGGCTCAATGCACCGACCAGCTATTTCCACGATCTCGCGACCTGGTCGAACATCAACCGCATGTATGAGCGCGGCGTCGCGCAGGATATCCGCCACGTGCGCAAGGAGGCGCAACAGCCGGAGCTGTTCGACCGCCTGTTGCGGGTGCTGGAAGAACAGCGCGGCCATACGCTGGCGATGGATGTCGAGTCATCGAAGATCGCGCTGTCGGATGCGCCGCGCTCAGGCTTCTCGCTGAACTGGGTCGAGCCGGGCCTCAGCGTTGATATCGCCCGCGCTGATCTTGTGCAGACCACGTCAGAACTGGCGGACAACATTGCCGCGCGCATCGCGCGATGCCTCGCGCAGGCCGGTCTTGGCGCCGACGATATCGATGCTGTGTTCCTGACCGGCGGCTCGGTGCAGCTTGCGCATGTGCGGCGCGCGATCGTCGCCTGCGTGCCGGATGCGCGTGTTGTCGAAGGCGACACCTTCGGTGCCGTCGGCAAGGGGCTGACGATCGAGGCGGCGCGGAGATATGGGCCGGTGGAGGTGGGGTGAGGGAAGACGTTGCCAGGGTGGGATTTACTCCGTGGCTCTCGAGCAGACGTGTCCTCCAACACGATCGAGCGTATGAAAAGCGGTGGCCCGCTTTGGCGCCTCATTGTAGCGTTTCGTTTTTCAACGAGGGCGCGAAAATGTCGAAACGATTTCTTTTATGCGTTGCCGCCTTTGCGGTGTCGGCGTTGCTGAATCTTGGAAACCCAACGACAGCTTTTGCCCAGCGCGGCATCAATGCCGGCTATTGTCCAGCCGGCACTTGCGCCAAAAACGGTGGTCCGCGTGCGATGAATGTGAAGTTCTGCTCGAAAGCCAATTGCGTGCGCGGTGGGCAGAGGAGGTGACGCCGCAAGAAAAAGGCGGCCGATAAGCCGCCTTTTCGTAGATGATCGGATCAGGCTCGCTCTACCGCCTCAAGCTCAGCGCCATGCCGTTCAGATCGAGATTCAAGATCAGTCCCGTCTGCGTGCCGGACAGCTCCATCACCGCGCCGCGCTGATTGGTGAGGATCACGGCCTGCGCGCCGCGGATCACGGCGGCGCCGGCCGAGCCTGCGCCATAGACGCCCTCGATATCCTGCGGACGGAAGATGTTGCTGACGCGGCCGCGCAGATTGGTCTGCGAACCGCCGAAGGTCAGGCCATAGCTGAGGCCGCCGATGGTCAGCGGATAATTGCGGCCGCGGAAGGTGAGGGTGCCTTGTCCGACCGTGCCGCCGATCACCCAGCCGGCCTTGATGAAGGAGATGCGGACGGTGCCGGTGTCGGCGCGCGCGGCG
>JAEXXW010000138.1 GCA_023405565.1 Pseudomonadota bacterium | reverse complement strand
CTTCCATGCCGAGATGCAGGCCCATCTGCGCCAGCACTTCCTTGATTTCGTTCAGCGACTTGCGGCCGAAATTCGGGGTGCGCAGCATTTCGGCTTCGGTCTTCTGAACGAGATCGCCGATATAGACGATGTTGTCGTTCTTCAGGCAGTTGGCCGAACGCACTGACAGCTCGAGTTCGTCCACCTTCTTGAGGAAGGCCGGGTTGAAGGCGAGATCCGGAATCGACTCGGCGACGACTTCCTTGCGCGGTTCTTCGAAATTCACGAACACATTGAGCTGGTCCTGCAGGATGCGCGCGGCATAAGCCAGCGCATCTTCAGGCGACACAGCGCCGTTGGTTTCGATCTGCAGCGTCAGCTTGTCGTAATCGAGGATCTGGCCTTCGCGGGTGTTCTCGACCTTGTAGGAGACCTTCTTCACCGGCGAATAAAGACTGTCGACCGGGATCAGGCCGATCGGCGCATCTTCCGGACGGTTGCGCTCGGAAGCGACATAGCCCTTGCCGGTGTTGACGGTGAATTCCATGCGAATCTCGGCGCCCTCGTCGAGGGTGCAGATCGCAAGGTCCGGATTGAGGATGACGATGTCACCGACGGTCGAGATGTCACCGGCGGTGACGACACCCGGACCCGACTTCTTCACCACCATGCGCTTGGGACCCTCGCCCTGCATCTTGATGGCGATGTCCTTGATGTTGAGAACGATATCGGTCACGTCCTCACGCACGCCGGGGATCGACGAGAACTCATGCAACACGCCGTCGATATGAACCGACTGCACGGCCGCGCCCTGCAGCGAAGACAACAAAATGCGCCGAAGCGCATTTCCAAGCGTAAGACCGAAACCGCGCTCGAGCGGCTCAGCGATCAGCGTCGCCTCGCGACGCGGATCGTTGCCCGCCGCCACCTGCAGCTTGTTCGGCCTGATCAGTTCCTGCCAATTCTTCTGGATCGTCACGTTTGCACCCATCGCCTTAAGCGGCTCGGTCTTGTTCTGCGGAACTCGCGCCTGCCCCGTGAGACGCGTCGGCGGCGGCGGACGAATGCGCCCAGCCGCCGGATCGTCGTGTCGCTTATACGCGGCGGCGCTTGCGCGGACGGCAGCCGTTATGCGGAATCGGCGTTACGTCGCGGATCGAGGTGATGGTGAAGCCCGCCGATTGCAGCGCACGAAGGGCCGATTCACGGCCCGAACCCGGACCCGACACTTCAACTTCGAGCGTGCGCATGCCATGCTCCTGCGCCTTCTTGGCGGCGTCTTCGCTCGCGACCTGCGCGGCGTAAGGCGTCGACTTGCGCGAGCCCTTGAAACCCATCGTCCCAGCCGTCGACCAGGCAATAGTATTGCCTTGAGCGTCGGTAATGGTGATCATCGTGTTGTTGAAGCTGGCGTTCACATGCGCAATGCCGGACACGATGTTCTTGCGCTCGCGGCGGCGGACGCGCGTCACTTCCTTTGCCATTCTCGTTCCTCTCGCAGCTCCGGTTCGCGACCCGGAGCGACCAATCCGAAATTACTTCTTCTTACCTGCAATAGCCTTGGCCGGCCCCTTGCGGGTGCGGGCGTTGGTATGCGTACGTTGACCGCGCACCGGCAGGCCCTTGCGGTGACGCAGACCGCGGTAGCAGCCGAGGTCCATGAGGCGCTTGATATTCATTGCAGTCTCGCGGCGCAGATCGCCCTCAACCGTGTAATCGCGGTCGATCATTTCGCGGATCTGCAGCACTTCGGCGTCAGTGAGCTGCGACACACGACGTTCATAAGGAATGTGTAGCTGCTGCATGATGTCATCGGCGGCCTTCTGGCCGATGCCATGGATATACTGAAGCGCGATAACGACGCGCTTGTTCGTTGGAATATTGACACCTGCGATACGGGCCACGATCTCGCTCCATGTGCCGACAGCCGGTCAGGACTGCCGATCAACCTTTCTGTTCTGTCCGTGTCTCCGGAGGGGACCGCAATAAGTTAGCACGACACCCTGCCCCCGCCTCTTTCGGGGCCCGGTATCGCGCGTACGTTCTCCCACTGAATGACGCGGTATTTACGGATTCAACGACGCTTCGTCAACCTCCGGCCGCGGCCGGAACGGGCTTTTGAAGGCCGATTCCGGGTCGAATTCTTCGTCTTGACCGCCTTGCGGCGGACGGTTGCACGTTTGGCCGCTTTCGCGGATTTGGTGCGTTTCGTCACCTTCTTGGCGGTCTTCTTCTTGGCAGCGGCCTTACGAACGCTACCCTTGGATACCTTTTTTGTCTTTTTCGCCTTTTTGGCGGTTGGGCTCTGCCCCGGCGTAGCGCGTGCAACCGGCTTACGGCCTGCCGGACGCCGTCCGGCAGCGCCCCGTACGCGGCGCTTGCTGGTCACAGCAGCTTTCCGACGCGGCTTGGCGGCGAGGAGCTGGCCAATCGACTCAGTCACCTCGTCGATCGGCGCCATGCCGTCGGTGGCCTTGTGCAGGCCCTTCCGGCGGTAATAATGCGACAAGGGCGCTGTCTGCAGGTGATAGGCGGTCAGCCTCTTGCCGAGCGATTCGGCGTTGTCGTCGGACCGCACGGGCTCGCCGCGGGCCTGCATCTCGGCAATCCGCTTCTCGATTCGCTGCAACAGGATGCCGTCATCGACCATCAGCTCGATCACACCATCGAGCTTCAGTCCCTTCTTCGCCAGCAGCTTCTCAAGCGCCTCGGCCTGACCGACCGTGCGCGGAAAACCGTCCAGGATGAAGCCGTTCTTGGCATCAGGCTGATCGATCCGGTCGGCGATGATCTCAACCACCACCTCGTCCGGAACAAGCTCACCGCGCGCCATAATATCCTTGGCGCGCTGCCCCACTGGCGTGCCGGCTGCCACGGCAGCCCGGAGCATATCGCCGGTCGACAATTGCACGATGCCGTGCTTCTCGACCAACCTCTGCGCTTGAGTGCCCTTGCCCGCTCCCGGCGGTCCGAGCAGGATCAACCTCATCTACGTCGCCCCCGCAACTTCGATTTCTTGATCAGGCCTTCGTATTGATGTGCCAGCAAGTGTCCCTGAACTTGCGCGACCGTGTCCATAGTGACCGTCACCACAATCAACAGCGAAGTGCCACCAAAATAGAACGGCACGGCTGCGTATGAGATCAGGACTTCGGGAATAAGACACACGATCGAAATGTAGATTGCGCCAATCACCGTGATGCGCGTCAACACATAATCGATGTATTCGGCTGTCCGCTCGCCGGGACGGATGCCCGGAATAAAGCCGCCATGCTTCTTCAGATTGTCCGCGGTCTCGGTCGGGTTGAACACGATCGCGGTGTAGAAGAAGCAGAAGAACACGATCAGCGAGATATACAGCACGAGAAACAGCGGCCGGCCATGGCTCAACTGCGTGGTGAGCGTCTGCAACCAGGCCGGTCCCTGCCCGGCATTGAAGTTCGCAATGGTCGTCGGCAGCAGCAGCAGGGACGACGCAAAGATCGGCGGGATCACGCCCGACGTATTGAGCTTCAGCGGCAGATGCGATGACTGGCCCTCGAACATCCGGTTGCCAACCTGGCGCTTCGGATACTGGATCAGCAGACGGCGCTGCGCGCGCTCCATGAACACGATGAAGGCGGTGACGACGACGGCCATCACGATAACGACCAGGATCAGGCCAGTCGACAAGGCACCCTGACGGCCGAGTTCGAGCGTTCCGGCGATGGCCGACGGCAGCTCGGCAACAATGCCAGCCATGATGATCAGCGAAATGCCGTTGCCGATGCCACGCGAGGTGATCTGCTCACCCAGCCACATCAGGAACATCGTGCCGCCGGTCAGCGTGATCACGGTCGAGATGCGGAACATCCAGCCCGGATCGCTGATGACATTGCCCGCCCCCTCGAGACCGGTGGCGATGGCATAGGCCTGGAACACGGCCAGCAGCACGGTCAGGTAACGCGTATACTGATTGATGGTCTTGCGGCCGGCCTCACCCTCTTTCTTGAGGGCCTCCAGAGTCGGCGATACCGTCGTCATCAGCTGGATGATGATCGAGGCCGAGATATACGGCATGATGTTCAGCGCAAAGATCGCCATGCGCTGGATGCCGCCGCCGGCGAACATGTTGAACATGCCGAGAATGCCGCCGGCCTGGGTGCGGAAAATCTGTTCCCAGGCGGAAGGATCGATGCCGGGCAGCGGAATATAGGTGCCAAGACGATAGACAAGGAGCGCGCCGAGCGTGAACCAGATACGCTTCTTCAGCTCCTCGGCCTTTCCAAGCGCCGAGAAGTTGATGTTGGCCGCCAGTTGTTCCGCTGCAGAGACCATGCTCGCTCCTGACCCCGTCTAACCCCGTCGCCCTGCAGGCGTCATATAGGGAGCGCTAGGAGGCTTTGCCCGCACCCTTGGCCGGCTTTTCCGCCTTGGCGTCGGACTTTTTCTTGTCGCCCTTGGCGGCAGCAGCCGGAGCAGCTTCGATGATCTTCGGCTTGTCGATGCCAGCCGCGAAACGGGCGTTCTTGCCGCGCGGCTCCTTCGGCTCTTCCTTCGCCGGGGCAAGGATCTTCACCGAACCGCCGGCCTTCTCGACCGCGGCAATGGCCGACTTCGACGCACGGAACACGACAAAATCGACCTTGGTCTTGATCTCGCCGCTACCGAGCAGCTTCACGCCGTCGCGGGCGCGGCTCAGCACGCCGGTCTTCACCAGCACATCGATGTCGATCGGGTTCTTGGCATCGAGCGTACCGGCATCGATGGCCGTCTGGATGCGATCGAGGTTGATCTCGTTCAGCACCAGCGCAAAGGCGGTGTTGCGGAAACCGCGCTTCGGCAGACGGCGATGCAACGGCATCTGGCCGCCTTCGAACCCCTTGATGCGAACGCCGGAGCGTGCGGTCTGGCCCTTGCCGCCGCGGCCACCGGTCTTGCCCTTGCCCGAGCCAATGCCGCGACCAACGCGGGTGCGCGCTTTCGTGGAGCCCGGACGGGCAGCGATCTGATTGAGCTTCATAACTCAGTCCTCGTTCTTCTTGTTGTCACCGCCGGCCGCGCCGGCTGCCCACATCACGATTTCAGTCACGAAAGACGTGGATGCCCGCAGCAAGCGGGCATGACGTATGCTGTTATTTGCCTTCGCCGACAACGCGGACCAGATGGCCGACCTTGAGGATCATGCCGCGCGTGGACGGATTGTCCGGCAATTCCTTCACGCGGCCGATCTTGTTCAGACCGAGACCGATCAGCGTCTTGCGTTGCGTGTTGTCTCTGCGGATCGGGCTGCCGACCTGCTCGACCTTGATGGTTTTGTTCGCTGCCATGACGTTTCAGCTTTCCAATGACCGGGCCGATTACTCGGCGGTGGCTTCGACACCCTCTTCGCGGCGACGCGCCTGCAGGGTCGAGACCTTGATCGAACGACGCGCAGCGACCGAGCGCGGCGAATCCTGGTTCTTCAGTGCGTCGAAGGTCGCACGCACCATGTTGTAGGGGTTCGACGAGCCGAGCGACTTCGCCACCACGTCCTGCATGCCGAGCGACTCGAACACCGCGCGCATCGGACCGCCGGCGATGATGCCGGTACC
>JAEXXW010000075.1 GCA_023405565.1 Pseudomonadota bacterium | reverse complement strand
CCGATCCGGACAATGAAATTGCACGCCTGCTGGAATTCTTCCTCGCTCAGTCGCGCCTCGCCGATGAAGCCGTGCAGATGCTTGATCATCAGCATCATGATCTCGCGAAGACGCGGATCGGGCGTTTTCTCCATCGCTTCAAGGACAGCGGTGGTGACATCATTCTGGTCGGAAATAATCATGGCAGTGCTCTTTCCGGCTGTTGCTGCAAGCGTTTCCTGCCGGGCTTATAGCACTCTCTTTTCGGAAAAACTCAAAGCAGACCGAGTTCGCGCAATTCCCGCCGCAGATGCTCGGGCATGGTCGCAATGCCGGGCGCGGCCTTGGCGATATCAGCCGGCACGTCCTTGTCGGGCAGATAGCGCCAGCCTTGAAACGCCCGGTAGGGCCGCGGCATCACCGGTTTGATCTTCCCATCCAGAACGATGTGGCAACGCCCAATGCCATCCTTGTCGACGAATGGGCGAATGGCGAGAATGCGCTCGCGGCACATGACCTGGCCCTTGATGACCCAGTAGAGCGAGCCGCCGTCGGTCAGTTCCTCGGCACGCTTGGGCACCATGCGGGTGGTGTGGATATGCTCGGGCTTCTGCCCACGCTTTTTCTTTTCCTTCAGGCGGGCGGACACCCACTCCTTCAGGTCATCGATGGAGTCGCACCCCACACACAGCTTGATCAGATGAAGCGGCATCGTACTCAACAATTCCAGACTTACTCGACCAGACCTGCCCCCGCCCCATCAATAAAGCGCTGACAGACCGGGTAAAGTATGTCGAGGACCGATCCACAGGTCAGGCGGGACCGGTTCCCGGTGGTTCAATCGACAGAATCCGTGCCCCTTCGGCCAATTGGGCGCCAATTTCCGCCGTCAGATCACCCACGATACCGTCATACGGCGCGACCAAGGCATGTTCCATTTTCATGGCCTCAATCACCGCCAGCCGATGGCCCTTCGTCACCTGCTCACCGGGCCGGACCAGAATGGCCAGCAGCTTGCCATGCATCGGGGCGCGGATGACGCCATCACCACCGACATGATCGGCATCGGCCGCCTCGAAGTCTTTCAATGCCACCAGCGTCTGCCGTCCGTGACGCAGGACATAGACGGCAGAAGGTGTGTCAATGACCCGCGCGTCCAAAGCCGGTTCGGCGCCATGCACGGTGATGCGTTGCGTCCCGGAGGCGTAGTCCAGCACGGCGACATCCGCCTCGCCGTTGACGAGGATCGGGACCGCCGTCTTGCGTATCCCCGTGAGTTGGAAGCCATCGGCGATATCCCACGGCGACGCAATGGCTGGCGCCGCGTCAGCCTGCATGTCTTCGCAGGTCCTGCTGTCGATCAGCGACAGCAACCGCGCCGCTCCACGCGCAGCGGCGCCCGCATCCACGCCGTTCTCACCAAGACCGAGTTCGTCATGATGTGCCGCGACATAGCCTGTGTCGAAGTGACCGTTGCGAAAATCTGCCGATCGGCACAAGGCCTCGAGAAAGGAAAGATTGGTACGCGGGCCGGCAACGATTGTCTCGCCGAGCGCTTGCGCAAGGCGGTCAAGCGCTTCGGTTCGCGTCGCGGCATGCGCAATGACCTTGGCGATCATCGGATCGTAGTAAGGTGAAATCTCGCCGCCCTCTTCAACCCCGCTATCGACACGAACACCATCTGCTTCCGGAAATGACAGCGCCACAAGTTTGCCGGTTGATGGCAGAAATCCGCGCTGCGGATCTTCCGCATAGAGCCGCGCTTCGACGGCGTGGCCCTGCAACGGCACATCGGCCTGCACGATCGGCAATCGCTTGCCATCGGCCACACGGAATTGCCATTCGACAAGGTCAAGGCCTGTGACCGCTTCCGTCACCGGATGCTCGACCTGCAAGCGCGTGTTCATTTCCATGAACCAGAAGCTGTCGGTTTTCAGACCATTGGCACCGTCGGCAATGAACTCGATCGTTCCGGCTCCGACATAACCAACAGCCTTGGCTGCGGCGACGGCTGCCTCACCCATGCGCGCGCGCAATTGCGGTGTCATGCCCGGCGCGGGCGCTTCCTCGATCACTTTCTGATGGCGGCGCTGCAGCGAACAATCGCGTTCGTTAAGATGAATAACGCTGCCATGCTTGTCGGCGAAAACCTGAATCTCGATGTGGCGCGGCGCTGAAACATATTTCTCGATCAACACGCGATCGTCACCGAAAGCCGAAGCCGCCTCCCGCTTTGCCGCTTCGATCGCAGTGTCGAAATCGGCATGACGTTCGACAAAACGCATGCCTTTGCCACCGCCACCCGCGACCGCCTTGATCAGCACCGGATAACCGAGTTCGTATGCTTTCCGCTTCAGGAAATTCGCATCCTGCTGATCACCATGATAGCCGGGCACGACAGGCACGCCCGCCTGCTGCATCAGCGCCTTGGCGCGATCCTTCAGTCCCATCGCACGAATGGCCGATGGCGGCGGTCCGACAAACACAATGCCGGCTTTGGCGCAGGCTTCGGCAAAATCCGGATTCTCCGAAAGAAAACCGTAGCCGGGATGCACACAATCGGCGCGGCTGTCCCGCGCGGGTGCGGGGCCAATGAGATAGGCTTCATCGCATTGACGCACATGCGCCGCTGCCGCGTCCGCTTCCGAATAGACAGCGATGGTCCGCATCCCAAGACGCTTCGCCGTGCGCGCAACACGGCAGGCGATCTCGCCGCGGTTGGCTATCAAAACGGAATTCAGCATGAATCATCAGCTCGCATGAACGGGCACAATGCCCGCGCATGAGCCGTATTGAAAGGCGAAACCTATTGCGGCGTGATCGGCGTCGGCGCGCCGCCGGTCGTCTGCTGCGCCGACGAGATCGGCTGCGGGAATGGGTCGGCTGACGACGGAGCGGCCTGCGGCGCGGCTTGTTGCTGCTGCTTTGGCGCGGCTTTCGGCGCCGCCGCCCGCTTCGGCTGCGGTTGTTGTGTCGGCGCCCGTTCGCGGGGCTCTGGCTTGGCTTCGGCCGCTCGCGGTTCAGGCTTCACCGTCGTCGAATCCATGCCGTTCTGACCCGGCCTGCCCGGCTCGTTCGACATGATGCTGATGGGCGGGATCGATGCCGCGCTTGGGAAATCCATGTCCACGACCTTGCCGGACGGCTGCGACGCGAGTGCCGGACCGGAGGGCTGTTTCTCGCCCCATCCCGGAGCATAACGGACAATCTTCGCATCGTAGGCGCGTTCGCCCATATTGGCGACGAGCTGATCGCGGCTCTGCACCAGAGCAAAGGCGTAACAGGACGCTGGCGAACAATTGTCGCGGGCCTGCAAAACCTGCGCTGCAAAGCCGTAGCGATCCTTTTCGATGCTGCGTGCAAGCGGGGCGCGAAGCCGCGCATATCCGTCGTCACTGGACTCTGCAGCCGCGGCGATCTCGCGCAGAATATCGATACGATGACCGACATAGGTCAGCGCCGAAGCCACCTGTTCCGGGCTCGCATAAAGCGTCTTCTCGCACGACTCGCTGACGGCTTCGCCCGCCTCACTTTCAAGACAGGCGAGATTGGACCCTGGCAGAAGGGCTTGTGCTGCGAGCGCTGACAACCGCGCTTCGATCACGCGGCGCTGTTCGGCGCGATCCTGTGCGTCCAGCCGATCCAGATAAAGCCACGCAATACCGACAAGCAGCAATGACGCTGCCACCTGGGCCAAGAAGCCTAGGCCCTGCCGCGAGCCAACCCGCGCGATGGCCACACCAGCCAGCACGATAACAACAAGCAATGCAGCACCGATCGCCCAGAAAGGAAGCGCGGTCATATTGGTCATACCCGGTATTTCCGGCATATCCGCCCCAACTGCCGAAGTTCGGGGATTGGACGCCTCAAAATCGGCCAAAGCAAGACCCTGACAGGTCCGAATTGGCAAGAGCGTAAACCGCGCAAGTGGTACAATTCGCCACTAAATTCCCAAGCTTGATGAGCTTGAGGGAACAAATGCATAGGCCGTACGTTCGTTCGGGCGACGCCGACAGGAGAATGTCATGCGACTTATAATGGGGATGATTCTGGGTGCGGCCCTTTTAGCTGCCGGCGCTTATTACCACGACAGCATGACGACCTCGACGGTCGCTACAGGCCCGGGCGCGGCCAACAACCGTCCCATGGTCAATTGGGACGTTGTCGAAACCAACTGGAACAGCCTGAAAATTCGTGTCCAGGAAGGCTGGGCCGATCTGCGGGCGCGGATCAACCGCGCCTAACTAGACAACGACAATCAGCCGTGACGATCAAGTTGGCTTTCTTTCGCCACGCGCTCGAAAGCCTCTTCTGTATTTCTGATGCGATATTGATGTTCGTCACCGTCGGGCGGAAGCAGCTTGATGATCTTGTAGCTACCTTCTGCGGTCGCTCGATTGAGCGGCCCCGCCATGTAACGGACCGTCTGCCCCACCATATACTTGTGAGATTTCAACACGCTCCACTCCATACTGCACGACAGGTTCGCCCCTAACCTGCACCAGGCCATGCCGACTTTCTGGCCCGAATTTCTGCTATCAGTGGCTATTATATCACCCTCTTTTCATCCCGGGGGAAAATTCGACAAATGGACGGACCTTGTTTTTGTTAATCAAATCAGATCGTTAGCGGGAAATCGTCGCTCCGCCTTGTGCTGCAGAAATAGGCAGATGTTTTGGGCTGCCCCGCTCAGCAGCACTTCGTCATCAGCAACGACACCTGTGGCACGGGGCCCACTTCCTTACCATTGCACCATCAACGCCCCCTGACGGAGGTTTCATTGCACCTCATCTGCTGGCAATCAAGGAGCCGGCCTTGATTCCATCAAAGCCGGAAAGGCTCTAGGCTTCGCCTATTCGCATCGGAATTCGAAGATCGATGTTTGCACTCATCGTCTCGTGCATCCTCGCCGCCATCCTTGGATTTGCGGCTCATCGTGCGAGCGTCTGCACCGTCCGCGCCGTTGCCGAGATGACGCATTCGAAGACCGGCTACATGCTGGCCAGCATTGTGAAATCGGCGGTGTGGGTTTTCACGCTGACCATTCCGGTCTTTGTTCTGGTGCCGCAGACCGCGATCGGCATCAGCGGATGGCAACTCACATTCACCGCAGTCTTTGGCGGCCTGCTCTTCGGCATCGGCGCAGGCATCAACGGCGCCTGTGCCTATGCAACAATGGCCCGGATGGTGGACGGCGAAATCGGCATGCTGATCACGGTGATCGGCTTTGCGCTCGGTGTGCTGATCTTCGTTGCTCTGGTCGGGCTACATGTCGTGGCTCGGCCGATCGCCGCGCCTGGCAGAGTTCCCGATATGCTGGTCTACGCGCCCTATATAGGCGCGATCCTGTTCCTGTGGGTCACCTATGAGTTGATCCGTCTCTGGCGAACGCGGCCTGAAGGCGCAAAGCTGCGCAGCCTGGTGCTCGCACCACAATATCGCCTGTCGACGTCAGCCTTGTTAATCGGGCTTGCGAGCGGCACGATCTTCCTGCTGTTCGGATCGCCCGGTTACACCACAACATTGCAGCAAGTTATCGAGGGCTATTTCGGCACGCGGCCGCCTCCCCTTTATGGACGCTGGATCGTTTTGGGGGCGGTGTTGTTCGGCATGATCGTTTCGACCTGGCAGCGGGGCAGTTTTCGCGTCGATTGGCGCCCCCGCTGGTCCTGGTCACGCAACATCATAGGCGGCACATTGATGGGACTTGGAACGGCTTTGCTCCCGGGTGGCAACGATGCGCTGGTGCTCTACGGTATTCCAAGTCTGTCGCCGCACGCTTTGCCGGCTTATGCCGCCCTGATCGTCGGCATCTTCATTGCGCTCCTGACCATGCGGGCCTTCTTCAGCATCGAAATGCGGGTGGCCTGCCGCAAGGATCTCTACATCGCCGATGTGAGCGCAGATCTCGTCAAACGGGGCCACCCATGAGTGCCGCTGCCGAGCTCAAGGTCTCGTACAAAACTGCGCTCTACCTTGCGCTGCTGCAGTTTCTGTTCACGCTGTGCTGGACTGTGTATGCGATCTACCTGCCGACGCTCGCCGCCAGCATCGGCATCGCGGCCGGCACAGTCATCGTGATCCTGATGATGGACCAAGCCATTTTCACGATCTTCGACATCGCCACTGGTGTTGCCGCCGACCGCATGTCGCGCGTCATCGGACAGATCGGCCGTTGGGTCGCGATTGTCACGGTCATCTCCTGTACCGCTTTTCTTGCCCTGCCCTTCATCACCGATGCGAATGCCATCTCGCAATGGCTGTTCTTCACCGCCACCATCGTCTGGACGGTGACGTCATCGGCGCTTCGGGCACCGCCCATCATGTTGCTCGGCAAATATGCCACGAAGCCACAATGGCCGTTGCTCGCCGCGATCGTGATGATCGGGTACGGCGTAGCCGGCGCGGCTGCGCCTTATCTCGCACTGCAACTGCGCGGCGTTGATCCGCGTATTCCTTTCGTCATATCGAGCGTGGCACTCGTACTCGCAACCTTCGGGCTCGCCCACGTGGAACGCCTTATCGCCAGCCAGCGCCCGGCGATCGTAACCGCCAAGCCGCAGCCGCGGGTGTCAACCCCACGCATCGTGTTTGCGGTTGCGATTGTCATCCTTGCTGTCGGCTATCAGATACATTTCACGATCAACACTGCGCCGCTCTTTCGCAAATTCACCAACGATCTCGACTGGCTGATGCCGGTCTTCTGGATCGGCTTCAATATCGCGATGTTTCCCGCAACCCTGCTGGTGAAGCGCTGGGGTGCCTTCGGCGTGATGGGCGTTTTTAGCGTCATCGGCGCTCTCGCGATCCTTGCCGCCGAATTGGCAACGGCCTTAAACTTCCTTGTGGTGGCGCAA
Organism: Pseudomonadota bacterium; assembly: GCA_023405565.1. GTDB lineage: Bacteria > Pseudomonadota > Alphaproteobacteria > Rhizobiales > Xanthobacteraceae > Pseudorhodoplanes. Next base: position 6,185 of record JAEXXW010000075.1, on the reverse strand, counting down.
TTCGCCGCTGGCGCGGCGTGGGGCTGCATTCTGATGAGCGCTTTCACAGCCGCCTTCTCGACTGGCGAAAACGGCAACGAAGGCAAGATGGTGGGGCTGCTCTTTTCCGGCCTTGCTTTTGCGACCTTCCTGCGCATGGGTTTGATCTGGGCCGGATGGCATCGCAACGAGGAGCTTGCCGCTGTGCTGAAATGGGTACCTATCATGTGCTGGTCGGCCACAGGTGCTGCTCTTCTTGCGCTCGCGATTCACTGGGCGCGCCAGCGCATGGCGGTGGCAACGTCATGAAAGTGCAATTCATCGGCTGCGGCGATGCCTTCGGATCGGGCGGCCGCTTCAACACCTGCATCCACGTCACGAGCGGCGAAAGATCGTTCCTCCTTGATTGCGGAGCAACATCGGTCGTCGGCATGAAGCGCATGGGCATCGACAGCAATACCATCGATGCGATCTTCTTCACACATTTCCATGCCGATCATTTCGGCGGTATTCCGTTTTTCCTGCTGGACGCGCAATTCAACGCGAAACGAAAGCGGCCATTGCTGCTTGTCGGGCCGCCGGGACTGCAATCCTGGCTGGACCGTGTCGTTGCCCTTGCTTTTCCCGGCGAACGCACCCTGCCCTTCGATCTTCGGATTCATGAAATCGATATCGGCAAGCCGACGCCTGTCCTCGACATGACCGTCACCGCGTACCCTGTTGTCCACGACGAACGCGCAGGCCCCTGCCTTGCCTATCGCATCGAGGCCAACGGCCAGACGCTCTGCTTCTCCGGCGACACCCAATGGACGGATACACTCGTCGATGCAGCCCAGGCGGCCGACCTGTTTATCTGCGAATGCTACAGCTTCGAGCGGACCACCAAAGCGCACATGTCATACCCGATCCTTTGCCAGCATTTGCCGCGCACCAATGCCAGGCGCGTCGTGCTCACGCATATGAGCAACGACATGCTGACGCGCATGGCCGATATCGAATTCGATTGCGCGGCCGATGGCATGGTGATCGAGGTCTGACCAGCCTCAGAACGTCTCGACCCAGGGCCGCAACGCGATCTCCGATGACCAGGCGCTGCGCGTCTGCCGGAGCACATCGAGATAGGTCTGCGCGATCGCATCCGGATCGAGAAGTGAATCCGGCTTGTCATCCGGCACGGGACGTCGCGCCGAGCGGATGCCGCCATCAATCACGAAATGCGCGACGTGGATGCCCTGCGGCTGCAATTCCCGGGCAAGGCTTTGCGACAATCCGCGCAGGGCAAACTTCGCCATCGCAAAGGGCGCGGACTTCGGATAGCCCTTCACACCGGCTGATGCGCCTGTAAAAAAGATTGCACCGTGCTTGTTTGGCAGCATGCGGCGCGCCGCCTGTTGCGCGACGAGGAAGGCTCCGAAGGCAGAAATGCTGAAAGCCTTCTGCACATCCGCAGGAACAAGCTCGATCAACGCGCCGCGCGTCCGAAAGCTTGGATTGTAGATGACGACATCAGGCGACCCGAGGACGGCATCGAGTTCGGTGAAGAGCTTTGCGACTTGCGCTTCCTCGGAGGCGTCACAGGCAAAGACCTTGGCTCCCGTCTCTCCGGCCAAATCGGCAAGATCATTCGTCGACCGTGACGCCAGCGCGACCTTAAGACCGGATTTGGACAATAGCCGCGCAAGGGATGCACTCAGTCCCGAACCTGCGCCAACGATCAATGCGGTTTGATAAGACGAAGCCGGCATCAACATCTCTCCTGCCAAGAACAGAAGGAAGACTATTGTTGATGCCGGCAAAGGCGCAACGATCCGTCTCGAATATCATTCCCGCCATTTTTTCATGACGGACATCATATGACTACCATGCTCCGTGTGTCTGTTCGTTGTCGCGGTGACGCAGGGCCTTGGCCAAATCCTTGCGATCAAGATGCGTGCCGTCGTCCCCCTCGATCAAAAGGGCCACGCGACCCGTCGTCTTCAGGTGGTGAGCAAAACCCATCGCCTCGTCGAGCGCGAGGAACTCCTTGAACAAATGCATCCCCTTGTCGAGCGGGCTGATCGACTCGGACCCGGCCGGCCCTGAATAAACCCTGTACATGCTCCTCTCCTTTTGTGGATTGGATGGAAGTAACGGTCCCAAGGTGAGGATTGTTCCGTGCCATGGCATGGTCTTTGCTCATGCGCGTCCGCAACCACCGCAATTTTTGCGTGGAAAAACAAGAGGAACCGCGATCATGATGATCATCCGCACCGCCGCAGCCATTCTCACGCTGATCAGCATCAGCGTAAACCCGGCCTTTTCCCAGCAATTCGAGAAGAAGAATTACAATTACAGCAAGTTCGCCACCGGCGCGTTCTCGGAAGCCGCGGTTGTGACGGGCCCGGCCAAGACAATCTATCTCGCGGGCATCGGCTCGGAGGACCCGGACAATGGTTCGATCCACCATAAGGACAACTTCCTTGAGCAGTGCCGCATGTCCTGGGCCAAGGTCAAAAAGGCGCTCGAGGCTAACGGCGCGACGCTTGCGGACATCGTCAAGGCGACGTCGTATGTCACCGATGTGCGCTACCGCGAAGAGATGCGCAAATGCCGCGAGGAGACCTTCAAGGACTTGCCGCTGCCCCCACACACCTTCCTCAATGTGGTGCAACTGGCGCGTCCCGGCATGATGTTCGAGGTCGATGTGGTTGCGGCGGTGGCTGCGAAGTAACGGCTGGCAGCGTTCGGAGGATACTGGCGCTGTGGTCGCGATATCCTCACAGAAGCACAATCAAAACGCGCAAAGTGCTAGATCCGGCTCAATTCGTAGCCGGATCGAGCAAGCAAAAATGTTACGTTGCTTCGTCAGAGGCACGCCACATTCCATCCCGCCGTCAGTTGCGTAATTTCGGAACGGTCGTTTTTTACCCAGCGCACCGTAATTGTTTCACCACATACCAAACCATTAGACCAAGAATAAACTAATATGTCCTTTGGATCGTAGCAGTGCGTATAAAGAGTTCTTGTCGGCGCCGACTGCCCTGCCGGGAGGCAGTTTCGCGGCGGCGGCGGCATCGGTCTAAAACCTTGACGACGCAGCTCTCGTTCCAGCTTCTCAACTTTGGTCCCTATCGGGAAGGTGAGCTGAAGCAGCGTCTGAAATGCCTGCCCATTCTTATTGAGTTCAACGGGATCAATCTTATTGTTTCTGGAAGCAATGCCAGAAGCGATTGATGGCGGGTTATGATTTGCAACCAAGCTTCCCACGAGAAGCCAAAACACCAAATGCAGTGCTGGAAGCGTCGTTGGGACCACAGCAATTACTGTTGCTATCGCGGCAAATAGCAAAGCAAAAGACCAAAGCAGCCCCTTTTTCACTTGGCCAGCCATGCTCGTGGATCGCATCCTCACATCCTGAACACGCCGAACTTCGTCTCTTCCACGGGCGCATTGAGCGAGGCTGACAGCGCCAATCCCAGCACGCGGCGCGTTTCGCTTGGCAGGATGATGCCATCGTCCCAGAGCCGCGCCGTCGCGTAATAGGGATTGCCCTCACGCTCATATTGGTCACGGATCGGCGCCTTGAATTCCTCCTCCTCGATCTCGGACCATTTGCCACCGCCGGCCTCGATATTGTCGCGGCGCACGGTTGCGAGAACCGAAGCAGCCTGCTCGCCGCCCATCACGGAAATGCGCGCATTCGGCCAGGTGAACAGAAAACGAGGACCATAAGCCCGGCCGCACATGCCGTAATTGCCGGCGCCGAACGAACCGCCGACGATCAGCGTGATCTTCGGCACGCGCGCACAGGCCACCGCCATCACCATCTTGGCGCCGTCCTTGGCGATGCCACCGGCCTCATAATCGCGGCCGACCATGAAGCCGACGATGTTCTGCAGGAACAGCAGCGGAATGCGGCGCTGGCAGCACAGCTCGATGAAATGAGCCGCCTTCAGTGCGCTTTCCGAATAGAGAATGCCGTTATTACCGATGATGCCGACCGGCATGCCATGCAGATGCGCAAAGCCGGTCACGAGCGTCGTGCCATAGAGCTTCTTGAACTCGTCGAATTCCGATGCATCAACGATGCGGGCGATGATCTCGCGCACGTCATATTGTTTCTTGAGATCGGTCGGCACCAGGCCTTCAAGCTCGGCCGCATCGTAAAGCGGCTCGCGAGAAGGCAGCAGCGGAATATTCACCTGCTCGTTCGTATTGAGATTGGCGACGATGCGGCGCGCAATAGCCAGCGCATGCTCGTCGTTCGACGCCAGATGATCGGCCACGCCGGATTTTCGGGTATGCACATCGGCGCCGCCGAGATCCTCCGCCGACACCACCTCACCCGTTGCGGCCTTCACCAGCGGCGGTCCGCCGAGGAAGATCGTACCCTGATTTTTGACGATGATGGTCTCGTCCGACATCGCCGGCACATAGGCACCGCCCGCGGTGCAGGAGCCCATCACCACCGCGATCTGCGGAATGCCGGCCGCCGACATCTGCGCCTGATTGTAGAAGATGCGGCCGAAGTGTTCGCGATCCGGAAAGACGTCGGTCTGGTTCGGCAGGTTGGCGCCGCCGGAATCGACGAGATAGATGCACGGCAGCCGGTTCTCGCGCGCGATCTCCTGTGCGCGGATATGCTTCTTCACCGTCGCGGGATAATAGGTGCCGCCCTTTATGGTGGCGTCGTTGCACACGATCATGCATTCGCGGCCCGAGATGCGGCCGACACCTGTGATGATGCCGGCAGCATGAATCGCATCCTCATACATGCCAAAGGCTGCCAGCGGCGACAATTCGAGGAAGGGCGAGCCCTGATCGATCAGGCGCATGACGCGGTCGCGCGGCAATAATTTTCCGCGCCCGACATGTCGCTCACGTGCCTTTTCGTTGCCGCCAAGCGCCGCGGCCTGACGCGCTTCTGTCAACTCATCGACCAGACCACGCCACTGGGCCGCATTAGCGCGGAAATCGCGCGATTGCTTGTCGACATTCGATTCGATACGCGCCACGCCAGCCCTCCCGATTCCCATCATGACGGAACTATGCCGCGTCGCGCGATGAAAGGAAAATAGGTCTCCGCGGCGCGTTCTCACTCATCGCAGGAACTGAACGCCGGTTAAGAAGATTCCTACGTGAAATTCGGAACGGGGAGCAAACACCATGCGTTCAATGCAGGACTGGGCAAAAGCCTGAGCACGGGGACATCAGGAAGAGAACCAGAGGAGCTTTCCGTGAGGAGAAACATATTGATGTCCGTTTCCGCGATTGCGCTGATCGCAAGCGCTGGAATCGTTACAGCACAAGACAAAGGTGGCATGGGTGGCGGCGCAAGTGGCGGCCCGGCTCAAGCACCACAGAATTCGTCGCCGGCGCAACAATCCACTCCTCAGGGCCAGCCGGGGCGTGGCGAAATGCGTGGTAGTGGCGGGAGCGAGATGCGTGGTGGCACCACGGGCCAGGGTGAACCGCGCGGCGCCGAACCGAAAGCCGGTCAGACCGAACAACGGATGGATCAGCGGCAAAATCGTACACAAGACAAATCTGACACCAAGGGCACAACCGATACCAAATCGCGTCAGGGCAGCACCACCGGCCAGGGTGCAGCTGGTACAGCCAGCGGCGCGTCATTGACAACCGAGCAACGCACCAGGATCTCGACGACGATCAAACAAAGCAACGTGCGGCCGGTCACGAATGTGAACTTCAATGTGTCGGTCGGCACGGTTGTGCCGCGCAGCGTGACGCTGCACGCCCTGCCCGCAACCGTGATCGAAACGAAATATATCCGGAATGGCGGCCTTATCGCTTCATTCTCGTGGGCGATGAGATCGTGATTATCGAGCCGGATACCCACCGTATCGTTGCGGTGATTGAAGCTTAAGCGATTTCCCAACCTCACACGTCAGCGACAGGCGGAGGCCGCCGGGCCTCCGCCGTTCCGTGAGCGGAACTATTTTCAAGAAGGCGCCTTGAATTTGAGAAATGTCATAAAGCGTTAACAGTTACTTGCAAGGATAGCAAAAGTTCGCTGTGCGTTGGGGACGGATGTACTCCCCGCAAAACGCCCGTCGAAGGGAAGCCCGGCCTGCGGCCGGGTTTTCTGTTTTCGGCTCCTTTTGATGCCTATCCCGACCTCTTGTTATGGCTGGTCGTTGAGGAGAATATCGGCAATCACCGGCACATGGTCGGATAAATGCCGCGCCTCCCGATCTGTCCATACC
>JAEXXW010000047.1 GCA_023405565.1 Pseudomonadota bacterium | reverse complement strand
GAACCGGCCTGAATTCCAGCTGAGATGAACCACACGGTGGAGAGTAGAAAATCTGACTTTTCCGGCGCTTGCGGGCGCGGAATCCCTGCGCTAAGGCTGCCGCGACTTCCTTCTTGGAACGAATCCGAGCTGGCTTTTGGGGCTTGCGGAGGGCATCGGGTGGCGGCTTCACGCCATCGGATGGTCGGTGGACGGGGTTTGGCCGGTTTCGAAAACCCCGCATGAGGACGATGATGAGTGAGCTGCTGCAGGACTATCTCCCGCTTGCCGTGTTCATTGCCGTGGCTCTCGGCCTGAGTGCGGTTCTGCTGATTGTGCCTTTCATCGTGGCCTACCAGCAGCCTGATCCGGAAAAAATGTCAGCCTATGAATGCGGCTTCAATGCGTTCGACGATGCGCGCATGAAATTTGACGTCCGCTTTTATCTGGTTGCCATACTTTTCATTATCTTTGATCTCGAAGTGGCCTTTCTGTTCCCATGGGCGGTGGCATTCGGCCAGCTTGGCGTCTTCGGCTTCTGGTCGATGATGGTCTTCCTTGCTGTTCTGACCATCGGCTTTATCTACGAGTGGAAGAAGGGGGCGCTCGAATGGGATTAACGAGCGAACCATGACGGCTGTCACATCACCTGCTGCCACCGGCATCCTCGATCCGCGCACCGGCAAGCCGATCGGTTCGGACGATGCATTCTTCACCGGACTGAATGCCGAGCTGGCCGACAAGGGCTTTCTCGTCACGACGGCGGACGATCTCATCACCTGGGCGCGCACCGGCTCGCTGATGTGGATGACGTTCGGTCTCGCCTGTTGTGCGGTCGAGATGATGCAGATGTCGATGCCGCGTTATGACGCGGAACGCTTCGGCTTTGCACCGCGCGCGTCTCCACGCCAGTCCGACGTCATGATCGTCGCCGGCACGTTGACCAACAAGATGGCCCCGGCGCTGCGCAAGGTCTATGACCAGATGCCGGAGCCGCGTTACGTCATCTCGATGGGAAGCTGCGCCAATGGCGGCGGCTATTATCACTATTCGTATTCTGTGGTGCGTGGCTGCGACCGCATCGTGCCGGTCGACATCTATGTGCCGGGCTGCCCGCCGACAGCGGAAGCGCTGCTCTATGGCGTGATGCTGCTGCAGAAGAAAATCCGCCGTGTTGGAACGATCGAGCGCTAGGCATGAGTGAAAAGCTTCAGGCGATCGGCGAGGCGATCTTGAGCGGGCTGCCGGGCAGTGTGTCCGGCTTCGAGATCGCGTATGGCGAATTGAACGTCACCGCGAATGCTGCCGATATCATCAAGATCGTGCGTTTCCTGCGTGACGATCCGCGCTGCCAGTTCTGGAACATCATTGATGTGACGGCGGTCGACTGGCCCCAGCGCGACCGGCGTTTCGATGTCGTCTATCACTTCCTCTCGCCGAAGCAGAATGCGCGGGTGCGGGTGAAGGTCGTCACCGACGAGGTGACGCCGGTGCCCTCGATCATTTCCGAATTTCCGGGTGCCGACTGGTTCGAGCGCGAGACCTACGATCTCTACGGCGTCCTGTTCACCGGGCATCCGGACATGCGCCGCCTGCTGACCGATTACGGCTTTGAAGGCCATCCGCTGCGCAAGGACTTCCCGCTCACCGGATTCGTCGAAGTGCGCTGGGACGATCAGCAGAAGCGTGTGGTCTATGAGCCGGTGCGGCTCAATCAGGAATTCCGTAATTTCGATTTTCTCTCGCCATGGGAAGGTACCGACTATGTGCTGCCGGGCGACGAGAAGGCGAAGTAAGTGAGCGACAATGGCTGATACGGCCGAACGTAATTTCACGATCAACTTTGGACCGCAGCATCCGGCGGCGCACGGCGTTCTGCGTCTCGTGCTGGAGCTGGACGGCGAAATCGTCGAGCGCGTCGATCCGCATATCGGCCTGCTTCATCGCGGCACCGAAAAGCTGATCGAACAGAAGACCTATCTGCAGGCGATCCCGTATTTCGACCGGCTCGATTACGTCGCGCCGATGAATCAGGAACACGCTTTCTGCCTGGCGGCGGAAAAGCTGCTCGGTCTCGAAGTGCCGCGCCGCGGGCAACTGATCCGCGTGCTGTACAGCGAGATCGGCCGGATCCTGTCGCATCTTCTCAACGTCACGACGCAGGCGATGGACGTCGGCGCGCTGACACCGCCGCTCTGGGGCTTCGAGCCGCGCGAACAGCTCATGGTGTTTTATGAGCGTGCCTCCGGATCGCGCATGCATGCGGCGTATTTCCGCGTCGGCGGCGTGCATCAGGATCTGCCGCAGAAGCTGATCGACGATATCGAGGCCTGGTGCGATCCGTTCCTGAAGACGGTCGATGACATCGACACGCTCCTGACCGGCAACCGCATCTTCAAGCAGCGCAACGTCGATATCGGCGTCGTGTCGCTGGACGACGCCTGGAAATGGGGCTTTTCGGGCGTGATGGTGCGCGGCTCGGGCGCCGCCTGGGACCTGCGCAAGAGCCAGCCTTACGAATGCTACGACGAGATGGATTTCGACATTCCGATCGGCAAGAACGGCGATTGCTACGACCGCTATCTGATCCGCATGGAAGAGATGCGCCAGTCGGTACGGATCATGAAGCAATGCATCGCCAAGCTGAATGCGCCGGACGGCAAGGGCCGCGTCAGCGCCGATGACCAGAAGGTCGTGCCGCCGAAGCGTGGTGAGATGAAGCGTTCGATGGAAGCGCTGATCCATCATTTCAAGCTCTACACCGAAGGCTTCCACGTGCCAGCCGGTGAGGTCTACGCCGCCGTCGAAGCGCCGAAGGGCGAGTTCGGCGTCTATCTCGTCGCCGACGGCACCAACAAACCCTACAAGTGCAAAATCCGCGCGCCCGGTTTCGCGCATCTGCAAGCCATGGACTTTCTCTGCAAGGGCCACATGCTGGCCGACGTCTCCGCCGTGCTCGGCTCACTCGATATCGTGTTCGGGGAGGTCGATCGCTGATGGCCGTCCGTCGTCTCGCTCCAAAAGAATTGCAACCGAAGGACTTCTCCTTCACGCCTGAAAACCTCGCATGGGCGAGGGGGCAGCTCGAGAAATATCCCGACGGCCGTCAGGCCTCGGCGGTGATCCCGCTGCTCTGGAAGGCGCAGGAACAGGCCGGTGGCTGGGTGCCGGAAGCCGCCATCCGCTACGTCGCCGAATTCCTGAACATGGCGAATATCCGCGTCATGGAGATCGCCACCTTCTACAC
>JAEXXW010000605.1 GCA_023405565.1 Pseudomonadota bacterium | reverse complement strand
GCGTTGTAATCGGCGACGGAAATACGGCTCCCATGCGCAATGCGCGAGGCGACCCGCGGATCATATGCATGCCGTTGTTCGGCGAATAGCTGCTTATGCCATGCATAGGCTTCGGTCACGACAATGCCGCCATGTACCGAATGTCCGGAACGATCATCCAGAATCGGCAATTTAACGTCCCGCAAATGTATGCCGGCCGCGGACAATCGGCGCAGCGCCGTCTCGTATGTTTTGGCGACCTGAGCATCCAGTTGCTCAAGCACGGCGTTGGTCGAGACGGCCAGTGTGATCGACGAGGGCGCAACAGCCGCCACGGGTCGTGGCGGCTGGCCCGCCAATACAGCGTAGATGGCCGCGCATGTGTCCACGTCTCTGGCTATCGGACCGATGGAGTCGAAGCTGTGCGACAGGGGCAGCATTCCGCGCTGAGGGACGGTCGACGCGGTGGGCTTGAAACCGACAAGGCCGCAGATCGCTGCAGGAATACGAATCGAGCCGCCGGTGTCCGTGCCGATCGCTGCGGCCGCCATCTCATCGGCCACGGAAATGCCGGCCCCGGACGATGACCCGCCGGGAATGCGCCGCGTCTCACGCTGCCATGGACTGGCGGGGGTGCCGTAATGCGGATTGAGCCCGAGACCGCTGAACGCGAACTCGGTCATGTTGGTTTTGCCGACGATGATAGCGCCGGCCTTTTGCAGACGCTGGACGATCTCGGCATGGCGGAGCGCCGGAGCGGCGCTTTTCAACACGCGCGAGCCGGCAAGTGTCGGTTCACCGGCAATATCGAACAGATCCTTGATCGAGATCGGCAGGCCTGCGAGCGGCAGTTCCTCGCCGATAGCCGCTTTTGCCGCATCGAGGCGGTCGGCATGTTCGCGTGCCGCGTCGTCATAAACCTTGGTGAAGGTGCGGGCGCCTTCGCCATCGGAACTGCCGATATTACTCAGACAGGTCTCGACCCGGTCGCGAATGGACATGGCGTTCTCTTGAGGGGCAGGCTTGGCTGACAACGCTGTTCAGTCCTGTTGAAGATTGATCCAGAGCGTTCGCACTTTGGCCGAGCCGTGATTCCAGATCCGGTGGGGTCGCCGCGAGCTGTACGAGATCAGATCGCCTTCATTGAGGATATGCGCCGCGCCGTTGATTTCCACCGTCAAAGTGCCTTCCAGCACGATCCCATACTCATAGCCATCATGCTTGATCGGATCGGCATTGGCTCCCGTGTTCGGCTGATACTCGTTCATGGCGATCGAAATGCCGTGCAGCCGATCTTCACGCATGAGGCGCCGGATCACGTTGGTCGCTGTCCTGATGACACGCTGATCGCTATGGCGCACGATGAACTTGCTGTCATCGGCAGGCTGTTCGACAATCAAGTCGGACATCGGCACGCCCAAGGCATTGGCAATGACGATCAGCGAGCCGATCGACGGGGAGGCGCGTCCGCGCTCCACAAGACTGAGCATCGATTGGCTGAGAGCGCAGGCCTCGGCGAGCGACTGCAGCGTCAGCCCGCGCGCCTGCCGCAATTCGCGAATTCTATTGCCGATTGCACTCAGTGTGTTGGCGGTTGTGGCGTCGAACGCCTCAGGCTCTTTCGGCACGGGCTCCCCGGTCATGGTTTGAACCTCATCCGAAGTTGCAGCGCATCGCTGGACTTTGACATTATTAAACTCATAATCAATAATATTCAAATCCCGGGCGGTCCAAAGGGCCTGCCGGTCCTGCCGTGCTCTTTCGTCCCCCTTGCTGGAGAGTCTCATGAAAATCGTCGATCTCACCCACGTCATGAATGTCCATACGCCGGGTTGGGTCGGCTATGCCGGCAACAAGATGTACTATGCACAGAATCTGCAGACGCAGATGATCGTCGCGCAGCGCATCGATACGGCCCTGCATGTTGGCACGCATTTCGACGGCGCGATGCACGCGACCGACGATCGCAATGGCGATATGGCGCATCTGCCGCTTGATTATCTGTTCAACAAGGCGGTGGTCGTCGACATTTCAAAACACATGCATGACTGGGCGGTGATCACGCCGGAGATCATCGAAAGCGCCGGCGCCGATATCCGTGAGGGCGATATCCTCATTCTGCATACCGGCTGGCACAAGCATTATGAAGGGCAGTCGCAGCAGGATCTGGTGAAGTATTTCTGCTACCACCCGGGACCGAACCTCGACACGCTCCACTGGATGCTGAAGAAGAAGATCAAGTGGTGGGGCATGGATACCGGTTCGTGCGATCACGCGATGAACACCTCGATCCGCCGCATGCGTCCCGATCTCGCGGATGAATTCACCAGGAAGCTTGGCAAGACGCCGGCGGAATTCTTCGGTACGTTCGAATACACGCACAAGAAGTCCGGCCGCAAGGTGCAGCAGGACATGTTCCCGTTCCATAGCTGGGCGTTCCAGGAGGGACTGCTGCATGCGGAAAACCTCGGTGGTGATATCGAACTGGTGCTCAACCAGCGCTGCCTGATCGGTGCTTTCCCCTGGCGTTATGAAGGTCTCGAAGGCTGCCCCTGCCGCATTGTTGCCTTCCTCGATACGGGCGATGCGTCTGTGGAAGCACTCGTCAATGCGGCAAAGGCGATCCTGACATAAGCGGGATGATGCGCGCGGTTTCTTTCGCCATCGACAAGTCCCGTTGAATGTGAGTGCCCTTGGAGGGAAAAGGCATGTTTGCGAAACCGCGTTGTCCTGTCATCGCGATCGAGGAGCATTATTGGGACCCGGAGCTTGCGTCTCACTTCACGGGAGGTGAAGCGGGCAAGGGCGACAGGATGCAGAGCCGTCTGGAGGATTTCGGTGGCGACCGCATCCGTGACATGGATGAAGCCGGCATCGATATCCAGGTTTTGTCGCATGGCGCGCCGGCCGGGCAGAAGCTCGATCCAGAAATCGCCATTCCCTTGATGAAACGTGTGAACGACAGGCTTGCGGCGCTGGTGGCGGAGAAGCCGGGGCGCTTCGCCGGTTTTGCATCGTTGCCGACCAATGCGCCGGAAGCGGCGGCCGATGAACTCGAACGCTGCGTTGAACTTGGTTTCAAGGGCGCGATCATCAATGGTCTTTCCAACGGCGAGTTTCTCGACCTGCCGAAATATTGGCCGATCTTCGCACGCGCCGAAAAACTGGATGTGCCGATCTATCTTCACCCGGCCGTCCCGCATGATGCGGTGCGGGGCGCTTATTTTCAGGATTATGAGAAGCAATTTCCGAGCTTCGCCCGGCCAGCCTGGGGTTACACCATCGAGAATGGCACGCAGGCCATCCGCCTGATCCTCTCCGGCATTTTCGACCATCATCCCAACCTGAAAATCATCGTCGGCCATTTCGGCGAAACGTTGCCATTCCTGGTCTGGCGCATTGATCAGGCGCTGTCGCGGCCGGGACAACAGTCGATGAGCTTCCGCGATACTTTCTGCCGCAATTTCTGGGTGACGACGAGCGGCTTTTTCTCCAATCCCGCTTTGCTGTGCTGCATGATGGAAATGGGCATCGACCGCATCCTGTTCGCGGTGGACTGGCCGTTTGTGGCGGACAGCAAGCCGGCTGTCGATTGGATGAAAGGCGTGCCGCTCTGCGATGAGGACAAGGCCAAGATCCTCAGCGGCAATGCAAAACGTCTTCTGAAAATGTGAGGCAAGCCGCTGGGCTGCGGCAGTCATGCCGCAGCCCTCCGGCCCTCTGCTGACGAACGCGCCGGTTATCGGCGCCGATTGATGATCGAAGATGCAGCGTGCCGCAATCGGTGGCGTTTTTCCAGCTTGGAACGCAGCAAAACACGCATTGACGCTGGCGGCCAGATTGTTAGCATACAAGCAATCTGCCGGTGGGCAGCCTGGTGCGAGAACGACCCGATGAAGCCTGCGGCCTTTACCTATCACGCGCCAAAAACGGTTGAGGACGCCATCGCGATTCTCGATGAGGTGTCGTCCGACGACGGACGGGTGCTGGCGGGAGGGCAAAGCCTCGTGCCGACCATGGCGTTTCGCATGGCGCGGCCCACGCATCTCGTCGATATCAACGGCATTGCAGCATTGGAGAAGCTGACGGTTGAGGATGGCCGACTGGTGATCGGCGCCTGCACACGGCACGCTGCTTTTCAGCGGCCGGTGGTCGATGGTCCGCTCGGATCTTTGCTGTCCTTCGTCATGCGGCATATCGCTCATTACCCCATCCGTACACGCGGCACCTTCTGCGGCAGTCTCGCGCACGCCGATCCCGCGTCGGAATGGTGCCTTGTCGCCGCAACACTCGGTGCCATCATCACCGCGCGCAGTGCCGGCGGCACGCGCCAGCTCGCGGCTGATGACTTTTTCGATTGGGCGATGACGACCAATCTTGCCGAGAATGAGCTGCTAGCGGAAGTCAGTTTGCCGTTGCTGCCACCGGATACCCGCTTTGGCTTCTATGAATTCAGCAGGCGTGCCGGTGACTACGCGATCGCTATGTCGCTCGTAACCTATCGTCTTGAGGATGGACGCATCGTGGAGCCGCGCATCGGCATCGGCGGTGCGGAGGGGCGCGCTCGTCGCATCAGCGAGGCCGAAGCAGCATTGGAAGGCCAGGTGCCGGGTGCGGAAGCATTCGCAGCAGCCGGAGAAGCTGCATCCGCGGCTGTCGATCCGATGGAGGATCTGCAAGCCAATGCCAAATTCCGGCGCGATCTCGTTCGCACGGTGACACGTCGGGCGCTGGAACGCGCGGCCGCATGAGTGTCCACGATCACGACATCAAGACCTGGGTCGGGCGCTCCATCCGGCGCGTCGAAGACCCGGCTCTGGTTGCGGGTCGTGGTCGTTTCACCGCCGATCTTGCAGCGCAGCGCTGGGTGAGCTTCGTTCGTAGCCCCGTGGCATCGGGGCGTATCATGCGGATCACGCCGCCGCCAGGTGCTACGGTGATCACGGCTGCCGATCTGAACGGCGTGAAGCCGATCCGGCCGATGCTGCACAAGTTCAACTATGTTCCGATCGCTCACCCCGTTCTCGCTGATGGTGTCGTGCGCTTCATGGGCGAAGCCGTCGCGGTGGTCGTTGCGGATAGCGAGGAACAAGCCGAGGATATCGCCGAGCAGGTCGAACTCAAGATCGAGGAAACACAGCCCCTGATCGATGCCAGAGCCGCGATCGGCGATGGCGCTCCGGCGGTGCATCACGAGGCCCCGGCCAATGTCATCGTCGAAGGGCGTGTGAAGACGCCGGGCTTTGACGAGGTATGGGCCGGAGCGGCGCATATTGTCAGCGTCGATATCCGTTCGCGCCGTCAGAACGCTTTGCCGATGGAACCGCGCGGCGCGCATGCAGCCTATGATCCCGTATCGGGACGCATCACGCTGACCTGCTCGACCCAGATGCCGCATCTGATGAGGACGGCCATCGCCGATCTCGTCGGTATGCCTGAAGCGGATTTGCGGGTCATTGCTCCTGACGTTGGCGGCGGCTTCGGCCAGAAGATGTCGCTTGCGCCCGAATTCGTGACGCTGGTCTGGCTTGCGAAGCAATTGCGTCAATCGGTGGCGTGGACGGAGGATCGGCGCGAGAACCTGATCGCCTGTTTCCACAGCCGCGATCAATACGTCACGCTGCAGGGGGCATTTTCGGCCGACGGCAAGCTGCTCGCTTTGTCTGCCAATGTGCTCGCCAATATCGGCGCCTATTCCTGTTTCCCCACGACGTGTGCCGTCGAACCGTTGATGGCGCTGGCGGAAATGCCGGGGCCGTATGACGTGCGCGCCTATGCCTGTCATGCCCGCGGCGTCGTCACCAATACCTGTCCGATGGCGCCCTATCGCGGCGTGTCGCGGCCTGTCATCACCTTGGCGCTTGAACGTTTGATGGATAAGGCGGCGAAGACGTTGTCGATCGATCCCGTCGACCTGCGCCGGCATAATCTCATCACGACATTTCCCTACACCTCGGCCACCGGCCTTGTTTTCGACGATGCATCCTATCGCGAGACCATGGAGCTTGCGGTCGATGCACTCGACATTCCGGGCTTCCGGCGCCATCAGGCGGAAGCGCGCAAGCACGGCCGTTACCTGGGGCTCGGCATTGCCACATTCTCCGAGCGTACGGGGTACGGCACGCCGGCCTTTGCCGCGCGCGGCATGGAAATCACGCCGGGCTGGGAGGTTGTCGATCTCAGCATGGACCCGTCGGGCCGGGTCGAAGCGCGCATCGGCGCGTCGCCGCACGGTCAGGGCCTGCGGACAACTCTGGCGCAGATCGTTGCCGACCAGCTCGGGATCGAACCATCGAAGATCAGTGTGGTGCACGGCGATACCGATCGCACGCCCTATGGCTTTGGCACATTCGCCAGCCGTTCGGCGGTCATTGCCGGTGGTGCGACGCTGCTGGCGGCGCGCAAGG
>JAEXXW010000417.1 GCA_023405565.1 Pseudomonadota bacterium | reverse complement strand
CTGGTCGTCGATGCCCCGGCCGATGACGAAATTGGTTTCGGTGGAGCCATAGGCCTCGAGCAATGCGACGCCGGTGCGATCAAGGAAGGTCTTGTGCAGATGGGCGGGAACGCCCGGCCCGAGCGCGATGCGGACTTTGTGATTGCGTTCGGCCGGGATGGGATCGCGGGCGAGAAGGATCGGCACCATGGCGCCAAGCAGATAAGTGACGGTGGCGTTGTGCCGTTCCAGAGCCGGCCAGAAGCCGGAGGCGGAGAAGCGCCGTTCGAGAATGTAGGTGTTGCCGTTCAGCAAAGCCTGCGCGAACGTGTTCAGTGCGTTGATGTGAAACAGGGGCAGCGTCGTCAGCAGAATATCGCTTTCGGTGATGCCAAGCGCCGCACTCGACAAGGTGCCCCACCAGAAATACTGCGCATGGGGACAACAAACCCCCTTTGACGGTCCGGTGGTGCCGGACGTGTAGAGAATGGCGATGGTCTCGCCGGGCCTGATTGCCGCGGCAGGCGCGGTGTCCGTTCCGATCGCATAGGGAAGACAGGGACGCCCCTGAACCTCGCGCTTCTCCTCACCATCGATTTCCCAGATTGCGTCCAATGGCAGGCCCGACAGATCGGCAAATTCGAGCGTGCGCAAAAGATCACTTTCACCGACCAGCAGGCGTGCGCCGGAATTGGCGAGGATGTATTGAATCTGCGGCCCCTTGGATGCGGTGTTGACCGGCACCGTGATGGCACCAAGCCATGCGCATCCCAAAAATACTTCAAGGAAAGCGAGCCGGTTGCTGCAGAGAAGCGCAACGCGATCACCCTTGCCGATGCCGGCAGCCGCAAGCGTGGCCGCCGAGCGCGCGGCAATCTCACAGGTCTGCGTATAAGTCCACGTTCCCTCGTCATGCACTACGAGACGCCGATCGCCATAGCGCGCGGCCTGCTTCTGCAACATCACCGGCAACACGCGCTCGGCTGGCGCGAACGGGACGGGAAGGTTGGACTGCATGCTCACGCCTCGGTCGCTCCGGTTTGCACGAGCGCGAACACGCGCAAGGGACTTCCGCTGCCGCGCAGGATCTTCAGCGGCGCCGCAACGATCAACGCGCCGGTCGGCGGCAGGAGATCGAGATTGGCGAGGCATTGCAAGCCATAGCGGCCGGCGCCGTGCATGTAGGTGTGACAGGGATAGGGAGGCTGGAAATGCGCCGCCTGTCCGGCGTCTGTGCCGATCGTTTCGGTACCAAAGCCGAGCACATCACGCTCATCGACCAGGAAACGCACCACGGCACCATCCGGTCCCGGCGTATGCTGCCCGGTCTCGTCGAAATTCTGATAGGCGACCGGGTCCGTGCGCTTGGACCAGTCGGTCCGCATCAGCACCCATGCGCCGGCGGGAATGCGCCCATGATGTTCTTCCCAGGCCTGCACGGCATCGACGGTGAGCAGATAGTCCGGATCGCGTGCGCTTTCGGCGGAGCAATCGATCACGCAAGCGGGTGCGATGAAATGTTCAGGCGAAATGGTGTCGGTGCTGTTGTTCGGCAGGTCGCGGCCGGTGATCCAGTGGATCGGCGCATCGAAATGCGTGCCGGTATGTTCGCTGCAGGAGAAGTTGTTCCAGTACCATGCCGGGCCGCGCTCGTCGTAGCGTGACACTTCTTCCATGCGGAACGGGCGGCTCTGGCCCATCTCTGGCGGCATGACGATCTGAGGCGTGTCGGGCGACAGCGTCTGTGTCAGGTCGACAATGCGCAGGCGTGACGATGTGAAGAGCTCTGCCAGACTTGTCATCGCGTAATATCGTTCTTCTCGTTATCGCAAAAAGCGCGCGGATCAGCCGCCAGCCAACGTGGCTGTTGTCAATTCGCGCTCAAGTGTCTTGGGATCCTTGCGCCAGCGCGCCAGCCAGTCCTGCGCAACATCGCCCGGAAACACGTCTTCGACCGAACCTTGCAGTGCCGTGACGATGGCTTTGGCCAGGACCGCGGGTTCGAGCTTCGGCGGCAGCATCAACTGGTTCCATTCATCATTGATGGGGCCGGCGAAAACATTGATGACGCGAATGCCGGCCGGCCGCATTTCCGCACGCAGACATTGCGCCAGCGACAGCGCTGCGGCTTGCGAAGCGGAATAGGTGCCGTGCGGCGGGAAGTTCGAGAGCGCATAGACCGACAACAGATTGACCCACGCCACCGCACTGGCTGCGCCATCGGCCGCGCGTGCGCGCAATACCGGGCCGAAAGCCTGAGCGAGACGCAGGAGACCGAAATAATTGATGTCCATTTCCGTCTGCGCGGTCTCGACACCCTTGCGCGCGGCAATACCGAAGGTGCGGTGATAGTCGGCGGTGTTGATGACGATGTCGACCTTGGCACCGATCTCACCGGCCAGGTCGGTGACCGATCGCGTATCGGTCACGTCGAGCGGCATGACAGTGACATTGGGCAGGCTCGCGATGGCGGAAAAGCCGGGTGGCTGTTTCCAGGGCTCGGCGCATCCGGCCCAGATCAGATCGGCTCCGGCAGCAGCCATCGCGTGGACGATGGCTTGTCCAGTGGCGCTCTTGGCATCGGTAACCAGAATCTTGCGGTGGTGGGGATCGCAGGTCATTTCGCGCAGATGCGGGTCTGTGCCGACATCGTTCTTGCCTTGTGGCATGGCGACAAGCGCGGGCTGCCCGGCACGATCGAGGATCGCTTCAACACGGACTGCGGTCGGAGCCGGTGGACAATCTTCATGCACATGAGCGACGACCGTTGGCCCCGCGGCAAGGCGGACCAGGCCGAAGCGCCATGGCTGCCGCTCACGGTAATAAAGCTCCTGTGAGGTGCGCGACACCGTTTCGCTGATCAGCTCGCCATCGCCACTTTGCGGCCGCCATGTCAGTTGATCGGACAGGCAGCGATGACAGGCTTCGCGCGGCGGATACTGAACGGCGCTGCACACCTCGCAGACCTGCAATTCGAACTGTCCGGTCGCCGCGCCAGCCGTCATGCCCAGCGCCACGCGGCTGCGTGCGAGCGGCGGCAAGGTCGCCTGGCGAGTCTTAAGGATCGGGTTCTTGCGCTTGGGTTTCATCATGCAGGTTCTGCTCTGCTTCTTTGTTTTGGCTTAGGGAGCAGCGATGATGGTTGCGCCGCTGCACAGGCCACGATCGTAATTGATCATGCCAAAGCCGCTGACCATCGCGTGGCGGGCATTGGCGACGGCTGCGCCGAGGGCTGTGCCGGTGATTTGTCGAATACCTTCGACAAGCCCGAGGAAGCCCCCGGCTGCACCAGCCTGACCCACAGACAATTGACCGCCGGATGTGTTGAAAGGGAAGGATCCGCCGACATGGAAATCATGACGGCGGACGAAATCCGGGGCCTCGCCC
>JAEXXW010000220.1 GCA_023405565.1 Pseudomonadota bacterium | reverse complement strand
TCTCTTCTAATCCTCTCTCCGTAAACTGAGCGAGGGTCAAGAGACTGGCCGCTCGTCGGCAATAACCTTGCCGTCATTCGGAAGGCTCTCCGGTGCAACAAGCTTCACGGCACCCTTGAGCTTGGTGACGGATTGCAGCGTCGTCGCGATCTGATCGGCAAGGCTCGTATCCTTCGAACCCGTCTCGGCCTGCAGCGTCATGGCATCCTGCTCACCCTCGCGCGTCACCACGAGACGGACGCGGCCAAGCTCCGGATGCCGTTTGGCGATCTCGGCGATCTGGTCGGGCCGCACGAACATACCCTTCACCTTGGTCGTCTGATCGGCGCGGCCCATCCAGCCTTTGATGCGCATATTGGTGCGGCCACAGGGCGAGCGGCCCGGCAGCACGGCGGAGAGATCGCCGGTCGCCAGCCGGATCATCGGATAATCGGGGTTGAACGAGGTCACAACCACCTCGCCGACCTCGCCGTCCGGGACCGGATCGCCGGTGCCGGGCCGCACGATCTCGACGATGATGTTCTCGTTGACGACGAGCCCCTCGCGCGCGGCCGTCTCGTAGGCGATCACACCGGTTTCGGCGGTGGCATAGCATTGCAGCACCTCGACACCGCGCGCGCCAAGCTCCTGCCGCAGCGAAGGCGGCAACGCGGCGCCTGACACGAGCGCATGTCTGATGGAGGATGCGTCCTTGCCGGCGGCTTGCGCGGCATCGAGCAGGATTTTCAGGAAATCCGGCGTGCCGACATAGCCGCTCGGCTTCAGCCGCGCGATCGCCTCGACCTGCTGCTCGGTATTGCCGACACCGCCCGGAATGACGGGGCAACGCAAATAATCTGCGCCGGACTGGAACATCCAGGCTCCAGGCGTGAGATGATACGAGAAGCAATTGAGAACGATGTCGCCTTCACGGAACCCGGCCGCGAACAGCGCGCGTGCAACGCCGGCGAAATCATCGCCATGGCCTTCCGGCTCGAAGATCGGCCCCGGCGACATCAGAAGACGCCTCGCCTTGCCTGGCGGCGTGATGTTGAAGCCGCCGAACGGCGGCGTTTCCTTTTGCAAGGCAGGGAGATCAGACTTGCGCAGCAACGGGAGCCTGGCCAGCGCCTCGCGGGAGGCAACCGCCTTGACGTCGATATCGACCAAATGCCTGGCCCAGCCGGGCGCGGACAGCGCGTGTATCAGCAGACGCTGAAGCTCGGCCGCCTGGTCGCGATCGCGCTCAGCCGGATCGCGGGTTTCGAGAAGATCGTAATGTTCGGTCATCGCCGTTCCCGTCCCATCACTTGTGCGCTTCTTGACGTGTGCGCTTCTTTATTCAGCCGATCCGGAACCATCGCAATACATTCAGAAGCGTCACCAGCGCTGCCGCCACATAAGTGAAGGCCGCGGCCCGCAACACGCTGCGCGCCGCGGGCATATCCTGTTCCGACAGATAACGTCGCCCCTCCAGCACGGGCAGCGCCTTGCCGAAACTGGCATCGAACTCGACCGGCAATGTGATCAGATGAACGACGATGTGAATGCCGAGCAAGGCGAGCGCGGCGATGACCTGAACGATCGCCAGAGCCGGCGACTTCACCAGCACGAACACGACCGGAACCAACACCAGAATGGCGGTGGCAAGACGATCCACCCAGACAAGTTGACCGACCAGATCAAGTCTCAATTTGAAGGTGCGTTCGCCGTTCGCATGCTGGATGGCGTGCGACACCTCATGCGCGGCGATGGCCACGGCCGCCACCGACCGGCCATCATGATGATCGGGCAGGAGGCGCACCGTCTGCGTCGTCGGGTCGTAATGATCGCCCTCGTTCGTCATTTCGACCTTCACGTGCTCCAGCTTGGCCTCATCGAGCAGATGGCGGGCGAATTCGCCCCCCGTACCGGGCAAATCCGGCCGATCGACGCCATGCGTTTTCAAAACATGCCTGATCCACACGCTTGGTCCGAACACGAGCGCCAGCAGGAGAACAAGCGCAACAGCGGCAATGATGGGCATGCTAGCGGGACGCCCGATCGCGCCATGTGAGGCAGCTCACGCCAGCCACCGCTTGCGCCGCTTGTAATGCTTGCCTTCGCGGAACGACTTGCGTTTGCCCTCGGCAACGCCAAGGTAAAATTCCTTCACATCCTCGTTCTCCGACAGCGCCTTGGCGTCGCCATCCATCACGACGCGGCCGTTTTCGAGGATATAGCCATAGCGCGCATATTTCAGCGCCATGTTGGTATTCTGCTCGGCCAGCAGGAACGACACATTCTCCTTCGCGTTCAGGTCCTTCACAATCTCGAAAATTTCCTCGACGACCTGCGGCGCAAGCCCCATCGACGGCTCATCGAGCAGGATCATCTTCGGCCGCGACATCAGCGCCCGGCCGATCGCGCACATCTGCTGCTCGCCGCCCGAGGTGTATCCGGCCATGGAACTGCGCCGCTCACGCAGGCGCTTGAAATAGCCATAGACCATCTCGAGATCGCGGTTGATCGCCGCCTTGCCATCCTTGCGGGTGAAGGCGCCGGTGAGCAGGTTTTCCTCAACGGTGAGATGGCCGAAGCAATGGCGGCCCTCCATCACCTGGATGCAACCGCGCCGTACCAGTTCATTCGGCGACAGCGATTGCACCTCCTGCCCTTCGAACACGATCGCGCCCTTAGTGACTTCGCCGCGCTCGGAATGCAGGAGATTGGAGATCGCCTTCAATGTCGTGGTCTTGCCGGCGCCATTGGCGCCGAGCAAAGCCACGATGCCGCCCCGCTCCACCTCCAGCGACACCCCCTTCAATACGAGGATGACGTGGTCATAGAGGACCTCGATATTGTTGACCGAGAGGATTTTCTCGGGGGCTGGTTGCTGTGCAGCGGTGGACATGACCTCCTCTTCACCCTCCCCCTTGTGGGGAGGGTCGGCGAACGAAGTGAGCCGGGGTGAGGGTCATTTGGATCGTGACTAAAGCCACCCCCACCCCGTCCGCTTTCGCTGTGCTCAAGCGGTCGACCCTCCCCACAAGGGGGAGGGTAAAGAGAGTTTGCGGAGAGAGATCGGACAACATCACGACGCCTTGTCGCAAGGCTCCGAACGCTTCGGCCAGGGCTGGTTCTTGCTGACATAATCCTTCGAGGCGGCCTCCAGCATCGGCCGCACCGTGTCCTTA
>JAEXXW010000199.1 GCA_023405565.1 Pseudomonadota bacterium | reverse complement strand
ACCCGACGATGCGCTTATCGTTCTCAACTCATTTCATATCGGATCGAATTTCACCCGCAAGAATCCGGTGGCGGCGATCAATGCCTTCCGGCGCGCCTTCGGCGATCGCAGTGACCGCATTCTGGTGATCAAGCTGAGCGATCCGGGCAACGTGCCCTGGGCCCGGCAGGAATTGAACGCGGCGATTGTCGGCGCTCCGAACATCCACATTATCGAACGCACACTATCGTCGAAGGACATGACCGGCCTGATGGCGCTGTCCGACATCGTCATTTCAACGCATCGTTCGGAAGGCTTCGGCCTGATCTGCGCCGAAGCCATGCGCCTCGGCAAGCCGGTGATTGCGACCGGGTGGTCCGGCAATCTCGACTTCATGAGCGAGGAGAATTCGGCGCTCCTGCCTTACAAGTTAGTCCCCGTCGAAGATCGCGACAACGCCTTCGATAGCCGGAGGCAGCAATGGGCCGATCCGGATGTTGATGCCGCGACGCAGTGGCTCACACGGCTCGCCGATGATCCGGATCTGCGTCAGCGCATGGGTGCGAAGGCGGCCAAGGACATCGCGGCATATCTGTCACCCGCGCATTTTGCGAACACTGTGAGCACGCTGCTGGTTTCAGGCGAGCGCCAATGAGCAGCTTTCTGTCACTGCGTTTTCTGCTCCTGCGGTCGTCCACGGCCGTAAGCTCGGTCGTGACCGGCCTGCTACAGACTTTCGTCTTCGCCCGTGTCCTGAGCCCCGAGCAATTCTCGTTGTTCGTGCTCGTCGGTGCGCTCGGCTTCACGCTGCTGCTATGCGATCTCGGCGCGACCAAGATCCTGTTCGTCCGGCTGCGCCAGCGGCATTTCGATCAGTCGCAGGACGAATCCGTCGCCTTGCAGGCCAGCGCGATCGTGACGCTTTACATCGCACTTGCGCTCGTCGGAGCTGTGGTCTGCTTCTTTGCGATGTCATGGCTGCGGTCGGCCGGTTGGCTGGATTCGCTGCAATTCGCGCTGTTTTTTGTTTTCACCGCACTCAACCTGGCATGGTTCGCGCTGCGCAACATCGCCGTCGCGGTGGATCAGTATGTGTATTTCGAAACCCTCGAAGCCGCGCGGCGTATTCTTGTGATCTTTGCCACCGCAGCGATGCTGGTGTTCCTGCCCGTTACGATGTTCCTCATCCTCATCAACCTGATGTGGATCGTGGTGCTGACCATGTGCATCCTGCGGCTGAAGGCACATGGTGCGTTGGCGGCACGGCTGCACGGTCAGATGCACCACCTTCGGCATTTCTGGTACGACAACGGCCGGATGCTTATGCGTAGCTCGGTCTTCTCGCTATCCGAAATCTATATCTATAATTTCCCGTATTTCTTCGTGCCGGCATTCTATGGCCTTGGCGCGCCGACCATCATTCTCGATACCGCTTTCAAGGTGTTTCGCGGTGGCAGTGTGGCCTATTCAGCTGCCTGCGATGTTGCCTTGCCAAGGCAGACACAAGCCTTCAAGGAGCGGGATGTCCCGGCGCTGATCCGTTCGACACTCATTGCCCTTGGCCTGTGCGCGGTCCCGACGATCGGGGCTTCGCTGATCCTCGTGTTCTTTGGTAAACAGCTCTTTGCGTTCCTGCTCGGACCTGCCGCTGTGATGCCGGATGTCGTTCCGATCCTCATTATTCTGCTGGTCGCAAACATGGTCCAGAAGGTCGCGCTCTCCCTTCTCGTTCATACAGGCTTCTTCAAGGAGATCGCTCGGGCCGCCCCGGTGATCGTCGTGGCGATGACGCTTGGCACCCTGTTCGCCTTTGTCGCCAGGGTGAGCATCGTCGATTACATGTGGATCTACGCGATCATCTATAGCTTTGGCGCGCTGATCTTTGTCTGGCTGGCATGGCGCGGCTCGATTCAGGCTGCGCAGCACAACATTCAGCATGCCGCGTGGAAACAAACCCACGCGGCGGAATAATAGATCTTCGTTGGACTTTGAGTTGGTTCAGGCTCTTTGATTTGTCGCGTTTTCTTCACGCGAACCGATATCCACTTCGCTCGAACGCTCCAAGCCGGCGCAGCGCCGATTACGTGATCTATTTTACTTGGCCGATCACTTGCGCGCGGCGATATAGGCGTAGCTGGCGATGGCGCGCCAGTCATTGGCCTTGGCCATGTCGGTGAAGCGGTCGTGAATGTCGCGGATCACCGGGAAACGTTCGAAATATCCGTGACCATAGAACGGCAAGATTTGAACTTCGCTGTAGCCGATGGATTGCAGCATCGGCTTCATCTTGCGCTCGCTGGCAAAGGTCCAGCTGTAGCGCGCCGGAAACACCGGATCTTCCTCGTCGGTCCGGTTGCGATAGAGCATCTTGACGATCTTCGCCGCGACATCGTCCGGCAACAGCCAGTTCACGACGAAGGGGAACGAATACAGCGTCGGGATGAAGGCCAGCGCGACGCCGCCCGGCGCCAGCAATTCATACAGGTTTTTCCAGGCGCGCTGCCCATCGGCCACGTGCTCGAACACCATGCGTGAGAAGGCGAGATCGAAATGCCCGCGCAGATCGGCCACCGCCGAAATATCGCCGGCGACATCGAAACAGGCTTTCCGGTACGTATCCGGCAGGACATCAAGCTCGGTCTGCGAGATATCGTTGATCGTCATCTCGATGCCGAGAGCGGCCAATTCGTTGGCCTTGAACAGCGGGTCACGGCCGCCGCCGACCTCAAGCAAATGCTTCGCATCGAGAATGCGCG
>JAEXXW010000180.1 GCA_023405565.1 Pseudomonadota bacterium | reverse complement strand
CGCTCTGGGGCACACGCGCGCACCTTGCCGCGCTGTTCGAACCGCACGCGACCTCGATCAAATCGGCACAGCGCAATTTCACGTTCCGCTATCGCTCGGCCGAGCATTGGCTGGATGTCTTCCGCACCTATTACGGCCCGGTGCTCAAGACATTTGCCGCTTTGGAGCCGGCAAAGCAGCACGCCCTGCAGGACGACCTGCTGGCTCTGGTCGCCACCTTCAACCGTGCCGATGACGGCACAATGGTCGTGCCGGGCGAGTATCTTGAGGTTGTCATCACACGGCACTGAGGAACTGACGACACACGATCCGTCATCCAACACCGGTCGTGGCGCTTGTCCAGCGCCATGACAGCTGACTTAAACGCAAAACCACTTGCTGGTGAGGTCCTCGCGCCGGCAAGCGACTTCTTACTCTTCCTTCCCCAAAGCGGCGCGAAGTTCCTCTGCCCGCTGCTTGAAGCCTTCGGCATCGCCGTAATCGTCGAACATCGCATAGCGCGGATGTGAGCCGACGACCCGGCGCGCGTGCTTGATCGGACACCAATATTGCTCGGTGCGGGCCGCGATCTCACGCACATATGCGATCAGGCAATTGGCGTAAGAGTAATAGCCGCAGTTCAGCTTCTCCAATGCGTTCAGATAAGCCAAATGGTGCCGATCGAAAACGAAATAATCGGCACGCCTCACTTTCGGAATGCCATATACCGGAAAACAAATCGCCTGATAGACGGTCACACACAAGTCCAGCAGGACGAACGGCATGATCATCGCATAGATAACAGGAGCCGTAATGACGACGAGCGGACTGGCATTCCACAGATAAGCCGACAGCGAGGTCTTCAATTCGCGATGCCGGCGCAACAATTCCTTCTCAAACGCGATCCGGCCGTGCTCCAATCCGATACGCAAATCGGCGCGGCGTTTGGCCATTTCGGCGTCGAGTTCAGCTTCCAGATCACGGATCTGGCGGGCCAGTTCTTCGATGCGCAAGTTCATGCCCGTCCTCTCCCCACACAGGTCCCGCACGACAGACTGAGTCACCAAGAAAAATGCCCGCTCGCGCGGGCATTTTTTATTCAGTCTCGCTGATCGCGATCAATTCTGCCGGGCCGGCCCTGGCATGAAGCTCGAGTAATTCGGCTTCGCATTCAGATCGGCCATTCGTTTGATGAACTGCGCCGGCAGATACATGTTGGGGTTTGGCGCATCGAGATTGGCCGCCTTTGCGACGTCAGCGGCGAATGAATTGCAATTATACGTCGTGGCATGCCACGTCGTCTTCGTGCGCTGCAGATCACGGATCGCCGCTTCGACCTTGCGGAATTCGGTTTCCGTCAGCGGGACGCAGAAGCGTGCGGTGAGATATTGCTCATCCAGATCGCCCCAGGAAACACCCGTCTCCGACGGCACCGGCACCATCATGCCCTGCAAATAGACGTTGGGGTCGTCACCCTTTGGGTGCAGGCCGGCCACCTTGAAGCTTGCAAAACGCGGGCCTTCGCCGATCCGTCCATAGAATACGAAGGTGTGGCCATAGCTGACCGCAGTGCGCGACCGGAATTCGACGAAATAAGGCTTGCCCGGCGCGCGTGCTGCACGACATGCAGACGCTGTCACCGGTATGCGGATCGGTTCGCGATTAGGTCCCTGCACTTGCCGCTGCGCAGGTTTCTGCTTCGGCTTGTCCACAGTGACAGGCGGCAGATTGGTCGACTGGGCATAAGCCTCCAGTCCGGGCGTCACGATCAGCACCGCCGCCGCAATGCCGAGAAGGCCTTTCAACATTCGTCTTGCCTGCATTCAACACTCCCCGAGACAGAACGAGGTCCGCAACACATCACGACGGCCGCCGCTGCTTGTGTCAAGCAGCCGCGACATAAACAAGACCTGCGTCACAGATGACGCGCAGGTGTGGCCTCGACACACCACGTCTTCTTCTCGATCAACTCGACGGCAAAACCGGAGCCGTAAAATAAAAAACGGCGGATGCGGGATTTACCGCATACGCCGATTTTTCAACACGCCAGTAAGGCTCCGCACAAATCCAGGATTTGGGCAGCCAACAGCACGCCGTAAAAGAGGCCGGTTGCACCGGCCCTTTCTCGACCAGCTATTAGTACTTAGCGACGACCGGCGCCTTGCCGACCGGAGCTTTGCCATACTGGGTGCAGCCAGCGGCGCTCAGGAGAGCGAGAACCGCAGCGGTTGCAATCAGAGTCTTCTTCATCGGGAGCCCCCAGGGTGAATCAACGTAGCCAGCCTAAATGATGTCGCAACTTGGCCACTAGTGCTTATTTGCCACACAACGTTAACTAAATGGCTAAAAAAGCCCGATTTCCACCGCAGGAAAGCCCGCACCGGTCACGATCCATCAATCCATTACCGCAGTGCCCCAAGAGACGCTTCCCGCTTGGGACGCGTCTCCCGCCCTGTCGTGGAGAAAACGAGGAGGAAGCCCTCTTTAAGGACCTCCTCGAAAAAGGATCATAAGCCTTTGCCTCCGGTGGCCGGATTGTGAGATGACCAGCCGCTCCGGCCGCGAATGCCCCGCCGCCGGCCCAAACGATGGCGCCGATGCGTATTGCTCTCACCTTCCTCTTGTTCCTGTTCCAGTTTTTTCCGGCCGTCGCCGCCGACATCTCCATCCGGGAATACCGCAGCGACGATACCTTGCTTCAGATGAGGCCATATCGCTTTGATAATGGCCGGACGATCAACCTGTCCGTGGGCATCGGCAGCGGCGCCTTCCGTCACCCGGACGATCCACCGAACGTGATCTGGACCGTCGGCGACCGCGGCCCCAATCTCACCTGCGGTGACCTGAAATCGATTGCGCGCGTCGAGTTGCCCATCTGCCGCGAAGCAAGGAACGCCCGTATCTACCTTGCGCCCTCCTATACGCCGTCCATCTATCGCGTTCTGCTGCAGGACGATGGCACGTTCCGTGTCACCGACGTCATCACCATCAAGGATCGCGACGGCCGGCCGCTGAACGGCATGCCCAATCCGCTGCAAACTGCGACCACCGAAATCCCCTTCGATGGCAGCGGCAAGCCTCTTCAACAGGACGTGCACGGCATCGATGCCGAGGCGCTGGTCCGGCTGACCGACGGTTCGTTCTGGATCGCCGATGAAAATGGCCCGTCAATTACACACGTGCATGCCGACGGCCGGATCATCACGCGTTATGTGCCTCAAGGAAGTGAAAAGGACTATGACGGCGCACACTATGACGTTGTGGGTGCTC
>JAEXXW010000162.1 GCA_023405565.1 Pseudomonadota bacterium | reverse complement strand
TGATAATGCGCCAGCGCGCGCGGGTCGAACGCGGACATATCTTTCGTCTTGGTCCAGCTCGCCATCTTGTAATCGAGATATTCGATCGGCGCCTTTTCCAACAGCATTTCCGGCATCGGGAATTTCTGCGCAAGGAACGGCCAATGCCAGACCTTGATGGCCATGGTCTGGTCCATCCGGTTCCACATCTCGAAGGTCGGGATGATATCGAGCACGGCAAGCTTGATCAGGCGGCCCGGATTGTCGAGCGCAAGGCGATAGGAGACGCGGCCGCCGCGATCGTGACCGGCGAGATAGAAGCGTGCATAGCCGAGCTTCTCCATCACCTCGATCATCGCGCGCGCCATCGAACGCTTGTCGTAGGGCGCGTGGTTCTTGCCGGAGCGCGGCGCCTCCGACCAGCCATAGCCGGGCAGGTCGGGCATGATCAGCGTGAATTTCTGCGCCAGCGCCGGTGCTACCTTGTGCCACATCACATTCGATTGTGCGTAGCCGTGCAGCAGCATGAGCGGCGGACCATCGCCACCGGAGCGCGCGAAGATGCGCCCGACCTGCGTGTCGATCCAGTGCGATTCAAATCCGGGAAAGAGGTCGGCGAGGTCACTCATGGTGGCGATTGTCCATCAAAGGTCTGCCGGTGTCATCCGGCCTCAAGCGCCGCGCTCGACCGCTCTCTTGCCGATATCCCTGCGGCAGAAGCCGTCCGGCCACTGGATCTTGTCGACGGCGGCATAAGCCTGTTTCTGGGCTTCGGCGACCGTGCGGCCGATAGCACAGACATTGAGCACGCGGCCGCCATTGGCGACGATATGGCCATCGCTTTCCCTGGTGCCGGCGTGGAAGATCTGCGCGCCTTCGACCGCAGCGGCGGTATCGAGGCCGTCAATGATGGTGCCCTTCTTGTAATCGCCGGGATAGCCCTTGGCCGCCATCACGACCGTCAGCGCTGCGTCCGGATACCAGCGCAGATCGAAATTCTTCAGCATGCCGTCACGCGACGCGAGCAAGGCCGGCACGATGTCCGACATCATGCGCAGCATCAGCACCTGCGTTTCCGGATCGCCGAAGCGGACATTGTATTCGATCAGCTTCGGTCCATCCTTCGTGATCATCAGGCCGGCGAACAGCACGCCCTTGTAGGGCGAACCCATCGCCGCCATCGCGCGCATGGTCGGCTCGATGATTTCGTGCATCGTCCGCTGCGTCATCTCGTCCGTCATCACCGGCGCTGGAGAATAGGCGCCCATGCCGCCGGTATTCGGTCCCTCATCGTTGTCGTAAGCACGCTTGTGATCCTGCGCCGATGCGAGCGGGATCGCCGTCGTGCCGTCGCACAACGCGAAGAAGGAAGCTTCCTCGCCATCGAGAAATTCCTCGATTACCACCTCGGCACCGGCCGTGCCCAGCCCGCCATCGAACATCATGTCGATCGCGGCCTCCGCCTGTTCGGTCGTCATGGCGACGACCACGCCCTTGCCGGCGGCGAGGCCATCGGCTTTCACGACGATCGGTGCGCCATGCTTGCGGATATAGTCCTTCGCTGGCGCCGGCGCAGTGAAGCGCTCATAGGCTGCGGTGGGGATATTGTGGGCCCGGCAGATGTCCTTGGTGAAGCCCTTAGAGCCTTCGAGCTGCGCGGCCACCTTCGACGGCCCGAACGCCTTGATGCCGACGGCTTCGAGCGCGTCGACGATGCCGGCGCAAAGCGGCGCCTCCGGTCCGACCATCACGAGGTCGATGCTCTTGTCCTTGCAGAAGGCGATCACCGCCGCATGATCGCCCGGATCGAGCGCCACACATTCGGCCTCCTGCGCGATGCCGGCATTGCCGGGGGCGCAATAGAGCTTCGTTAGCAGCGGGCTTGCCGCCATTTTCCAGGCCAGCGCGTGTTCGCGTCCGCCGGAGCCGAGCAGGAGGATATTCATACGGTCAGAAGCGCCTTATTTCGAGGCGGCTGGTGTAGCATGAGAGACTGTCCCCGCAAGCGAATCGCCTGAAGATGAACGAAGCTCCTCGCCTCAATGTTGTGGAATTGACCGTTTCCGAGGTTTCAGCGGCGCTGAAACGCACGGTTGAGGACAATTTCAGCTATGTGCGGGTGCGGGGCGAGATTTCCGGCTATCGCGGGCCGCATTCCTCCGGCCATGCTTATTTCGCCATCAAGGACGAAGGCGCGCGGCTGGATGCCGTGATCTGGAAGGGCGTGTTCAGTCGCATGCGGTTCAAGCCCGAGGAGGGGCTTGAGGTCGTCGTCACCGGCAAGATCACCACCTATCCGGGCCGATCCAATTACCAGATCGTCGTCGAGACGCTGGAACCGGCCGGTGCCGGCGCGCTGATGATGTTGCTTGAGGAGCGCAAGAAGAAGCTCGGCGCCGAAGGCCTGTTCGACGAGGCGCGCAAGCAGCTTCTGCCGTTCCTGCCGCGGGTCGTCGGCGTCGTGACGTCACCGACCGGCGCGGTCATCCGCGATATCCTGCATCGTCTGGAAGACCGGTTCCCGCAGCATGTGATCGTCTGGCCCGTGCGTGTGCAGGGCGATGGCGCGGCCAATGAAATCGCTGCAGCCATCGAGGGCTTCAACGCCTTGCCCGAAGATGGTCCGACGACGCGTCCCGATGTGCTCATCGTTGCGCGTGGCGGTGGCTCGCTGGAGGATCTGTGGTGCTTCAACGAGGAGATCGTGGTGCGCGCTGCGGCGAACAGCATGATCCCGCTGATCTCGGCAGTCGGGCATGAGACCGACATTACGCTGATCGATTTTGCCTCCGACCGGCGCGCGCCGACACCGACGGCGGCCGCCGAAATGGCCGTGCCGGTGCGGTCCGAATTGCTGTCGCGCATTGCGACGCAGACACGCCGCATGGGCGCCTGCTGGTTGCGCGGGCAGGAAAGCCGCCGCACCGAATTACGAGCGGCTGTACGCGCGCTGCCGACACTCGATACTTTACTGGCCATTCCTCGCCAGCGTCTCGATGCGGCGTCCGAGCGTCTGCCGCGCGCCTTGCGGGCGAATGCGCATGTGCATCATCAGCAATTCGCACGCATCGCCGGACGATTGTCGCCACAGCTTTTGCGGACGCGCTTGACACGCTGCGGAGAACTGGTGACGGCATTCGCCCAACGCGGCATTCGAGCCCGCGATGTCTATCTGGCGCGCAAGCGCGACCGGTTGGCGTCGGCTGGTCAGTTGCTGCGGGCGTTTTCCTATCGCGAGGTGCTTGGGCGCGGCTTTGCGCTCATTCGCGATGCCGACGGGCATCCGTTGCGGGCGGCTTCGTCGGTCGCAGCAGGTGCGCGGATCGAGATCGAGTTTGCCGATGGCCGCGTCGGCGCGACCGCCGATGGCGCGGCGTCATCGCCCGCATCTTCGTCCGCGCCGGTGACGAAGGCGAAACCGCGGAACGGATCGGGTGGGCAGGGCAGTCTGTTCTGACCGGCCTCAAAGTTCAGCGCGAAAACCATTCCGGAACGCGTTTAAACGCATCGGTGCGCGCGTCAGCATTGGCGCCTGAGGCAAGGCGGCTGGTCTCCTTCGGCAGACCAGTCTTGCCGGGCTTTGGTCGCGTGTGGAGATGCTCGTGATCGAAAGCATGATGGGCGCCGCGATATTTGACCAGTGTGGTCCCGGCCGATCGGCCGCGTGCTCCGGCCACCATCTGTTCGCAGGTTTTTGCAGGTGTGAGATCG
Organism: Pseudomonadota bacterium; assembly: GCA_023405565.1. Lineage (GTDB taxonomy): Bacteria > Pseudomonadota > Alphaproteobacteria > Rhizobiales > Xanthobacteraceae > Pseudorhodoplanes. The sequence continues at coordinate 2,760 of JAEXXW010000162.1, read as the reverse complement.
TCGCTGGCGCCGACGAGAATAAGGGTCGGAACCCGTGCGCTCCAGGCGGTGTCATTGAGCCGCTGACAGCCGGGATAGAACACCGCGGCGGACCGGAAATCGGGCCGTTCGTCGTCTGGTTCCAAATTCGGACGGACCGCCCAGAGGACGGCGACCGCGCCGCTGTCCCAACCCAGCAGAGCGATGCGATCCTTGCGTGCGAATGACTGTTGTTGCAGCCAGTCGCGGGCAGTGCGGACATCGGCCACGCGTTCGCGATCGGGGCTCACTTGCGGGGCTTTTTCCCGGTGGGCTGACCGCTTGTCGCGGCATTGCACTTCGGAAGATGCGCGATTGTCAGGGAAAAGGACGGCGAAGCCTGCCTTGGAGAGACGTTGTCCCCAAGCCTCCCACGAGGAGCGAACCCCGCCTGATTCCTTTTTGAGACCCTTGCAGCCGGTCAGGGCGACAATGACAGGAAACGGCCCTTCCCCGGACGGCCGGTACAGAAGCGCCGGCAGCGGTTTGTCGTCCGTTGGAATCTCGATTTCCTCGAAATCCGCCCGCGCCGTGCCGCAAAGGCAGAATATGACCGCAAGGGAGAGAAGGAATCGCATGGCTGGCCCGCATTGCCTCAGGGCATGGGATATGGGCATCGTGGCGGGAAAGCGGCAGACCCAGCCTTTGACCTTCGCCTTCAGACTATTATCTTGACCCCGGCGGAGGCGGTTTCCGCCATTGTTTTCGCCCCGTCCCAGGAGGAAGTCCCTTGCTCAATCGCTTCGATCGCCCCCCGCCGATGGCCGGCGAGGCCGAAGTCAAATTCCTTGATGGTGACTTCCGGATCGTTCGGCCGGGCGCTTTCGTGCGCTGTGCGGTGACCAATGTGCCTATTCCGCTGGAAGAGCTGAAATACTGGAGTGTCGACCTGCAGGAGGCCTATGCGTCGCCGCAGGCGGTGGCGCAGCGCATGGCTTCGCAGAAGCGCTAGGACCGATTGCGGCGGGCGGCGAGCGCTCCTCGCAATAAAGCGCGCAGCGTGTCGTGATCATCGAGCACGAGCGACACCGGGATCGCTTTTGCGACGGCCGCCAACCGGCCGCATGCTCCGGATCGTCCGGCCAGTCGCGCGAGATCTTTCTCCGTTGTTACAGGCACAAGTTTCTCGCGTTCGCAGCGCGCGAGAATGCGTGTCGCATCATCCTCGGAATAGGGATGGTGATCGGGAAAGCTTTCCTTGACCGGCGCGTTGATGCCAGCATTGATCAACGTGATGTAGAACTTGTCCGGGTCGCCAATGCCGGCAAAGGCATAGACCTTTGACCTTGATGCCGTGAATGCTTTGATGGCATCGCTTGCGGGTTCGATCCGTGCCGACAGGACGGGGCAAGACTGTGCATGCGCAGCCGCGTCGATCCGCGCGCTGCCGGCACCGTCACCGATCTTCAGCACGGCCTTCACATGTCCGAACTGATCTGTCAGCGGCGCGCGCAAAGGGCCGGATGGAAACACAAATCCATTGCCGAAGCCGCGGCGTGCATCGGCCACGGCGATTGACAGGTCTTTCATCAGCGACGGGTTCTGCAATCCGTCGTCCATGACGATGACACTTGCACCGCATGATGCTGCGAGCGCAGCACCGGCGGCCCGCTCGCGTGACACAATAACGGGTGCCTGCTGCGCCAGCAGCAATGGTTCGTCACCGACATCGTCGGCCCTGTGCCGGAGAGGATCGACACGAACGGGTCCGCTCAGGCGCCCGCCATAGCCGCGAGTCAGGAAAAACGGTGTCTCACCATCGGCGATCAGCAGCCTGGCGATGGCGATGGCGGTCGGCGTCTTGCCGGTGCCGCCCAGCGTGAAATTGCCGACACAGATGACGGGAATGTCGGCGCGCAGCCCCTTGCGGCGCATGCGAGCCGCGGTGATGGCGCCATAGATCGCGGCGACAGGCCATAGAAGATACGCAGCGACCCCGGGCTTGTGCCACCAGAAGCGCGGCTCACGCATTGGACGCCTGATGCGACAGCCGCAGCTGCATCAGATACGGCTCGAGTTCGTTGACGGTGCGGTCGAGAGCGCCGCCCAGACGCTGCACGGTCCGGAAACCCGCATCGCCGACGGCCTTGCGTGTTGCGGCGTCCTTCAGCAGATCGCCGATCCGCATGGCCATGTGGCCGATATTATCGATCTCTTCCGCGCCACGGGCGGCATCGAGGGCGGCGTAGATATCGGCGAAATTCCAGACATTCGGGCCATGCAGGATCGGCCGGCCGAGTTTGGCCGCCTCGATGGGATTCTGGCCGCCATGTTCGACGATCGAGCCGCCCATGAAAACGATATCGGCGAGACGATAGAACAATCCGAGTTCGCCGATGGTATCGGCAACATAAATATCCGTGCGGCCATCGGGCAGGACGCCATAAGAGCGCAGCATGCCGCGTGAACCGGCGGCGACGGCATGATCGAGAATTTCCTTGCCGCGATGCGGATGGCGCGGCGCGATGATGGTGAGAAGGGACGGCCGTGTTTTGCGGACGCGGCGATGCGCTTCGATGATGGCCTGATCCTCGCCGGGATGGGTCGAGGCAGCCACAAAAACCGGCCGGTTGCCGATGGCCTGTTGCAACTCGGCAAGTTTGGCTTCGTCTGCGGGAGGCGCCGGCACATCGAGTTTGAGATTGCCGGTCACATGGACGACAGGCAGGCCCAGTTCTGAAAAACGTTCGGCATCGAGGGCCGATTGCGCAAGGTACATATCGAATTTGCCAAGGATCGCCT
>JAEXXW010000123.1 GCA_023405565.1 Pseudomonadota bacterium | reverse complement strand
GCACATCCCTTGGTCGTGCCGCGCATCCGCGACTATCTCGAGCACGAACTCAAGCTCGACGAGCCGTCGCGGATGAAGTGGATTCATCACTGGCTTGGCGAAGGCATGAAGGCGCTGGAGGCCAATCTGGCGAGCAGCAAGGACACGGGCCGCTATTGCCAGAACGATGCCATCACCATGGCCGACATCTGTCTCGTCAGCCACGCGACCGGCTGCAACTTCTTCAAATATGATCTTGCGCCTTATCCGACGGTGCGGCGGATCGTCGAGGCCTGCATGCAGAACGAAGCCTTTTCGAAAGCGCATCCGCTGAAACAGCCTGGCGCACCGGCCTCGGCGTAAAGATAGCCGCTTATTCCCGCGAATGCGGGAATCCAGTTTTTTATTCGCTGGGTCCCCGTCGGAGCCTGTCATCGGGCCGCGCTTTGCGCGGACCCGTTGGCGGGGACGAACGGAAAGCAGGCTCTGTCTTCAATAAAGCTGCCAGCTTCTCCGCCGCCTCTTTCAAATCTGCCTCGAACCGCTCCAGAAACAATTTTGCTGGCGTCGAGAGCGTGCGTCGCGACGGCGTGATGACGATGAACTCCGCATAGAGCGGCGGATCGACGATCGGGTTCACGCAAAACATGTCGCCGCCGATATCGTTCATGCAGATCAGGCCCGGCAGGATGGTCACGAAATCCGTGCGCGAGATGAAATCGAACGTCGCCATCATCGCGTCCATCTCGATCATGCGTTCGATACGGATGCCATGGGTCTGGACATAGACTTCGAGATTACGCCGCCGGATATTCTCAGGCCCCGGCACGACAATCTTCAGCGGGGCGCACTCCGACAACCGCAGCGGTCGCAACGGCTTGAAGCCGCTCCTGGCTCCCGACATCAGCACCTCGCGGTCCCGCAGGATCAGTAGCGACTTCAATCCGACGCGTCCTTCGAAGGCGGGGACGATGGCGAAGTCGAGTTCGTCGGCCAGCACCTTGTCGGTCAGCGTGCCGCTATAGGCCTCGACGATATGCAGCCGCACATCGGGATAGGCCGGAACGAAATATTGCAGTGTTGGCGCCAGCGCCGCGCGTGTGAAGGTCGGCATCAGGCCGATGCGCAACGGTCCGGTCACGGACCCGGCCAGCGCCCGCATGTCCTCCCCAGCCCGATCAAGAAGGCCGATCGCCTCGACGCATTGCCGGTAATAGCGAAGTCCGGCCGGCGTCGGCGTCACACCCGTCGCGGACCGATCGAACAGCTTCACGCCAAGGCTCTTCTCCACCGCCGAGACATGCTGCGATATGCCCGATTGCGTCGCATTCTCGCGCTCGGCAGCCCTGGTGAAGGAGCCTTCCTCACAGACCGCGATGACGGCCTGGATCTGCCGCAGACTGGCCTTGGTCACCATTAGAAAACCTGATGAATATGCTCAAGGCATATTATTTCCGATAAAGGCCGGATGCAGCTAAATTCTGCGGCGGGAAACGCACGGAGCAACGATGAAACTCGGCTTCTTCACCATGCCGATCCACCCGCTGGGCAAGGATTGGCGCCAGTCGCTGCGCGAAGACCGCGAGGCGTTTATCTTGGCCGACGAACTCGGCTTCTCCGAAGCTTACGTCGGCGAGCACTCGACTGATCAGGCCGAGAACATCACCTCCTGCACGTTGTTCGTTGCCTCGCTGATCCATGCGACCAAGCAGATCAAGCTCGGTACCGGCACCGTGAACATGCCGAACAATCATCCGGCCAAGGTGGCGGCCGAGATCGCGATGCTCGACCACATGCTGGATGGCCGCTTTATCTTCGGCATCAGCCCCGGCGGATTGCTGTCGGATGCGGAAGTGTTCGGCAATCTCGATGCCAACCGCAACGCCATGTTCCTCGAATGCATCAATCAGGTGCTGGCAATCTGGACCGGCGAGCCGCCGTATAATCTGCGCGGCGATTACTGGACCGTCGTGAGCGAGCGTCACTTCCTGCCGAAGATCGGGCAGGGTTTCCTGCCAAAGCCATTGCAACGCCCGCATCCGCCGATCGTGGTCACCGCTGTTGCGCCATTCTCGAAAGGCGTGACGGAAGCTGCGGCGCGGGGCTGGGAGCCGATCTCGGCCAACTTCCTGATGCCGCAATGGGCGAAAAGCCACTGGCCGAAATACGTGGAAGGCTGCGAACGCGCCGGTCGCCCGGCCGATCCGGCCAACTGGCGCGTGGCAAAAAGCATCTTCGTCGCCAAGGACGACAAGACAGCGCGTGAATACGTGACCGCGCCGGATTCGCCCTATCGCTTCTATTACAATCAGCTCTTCACCAAGCTGAAGGCCAATGGCCGCATCGAATTGTTCAAGACGTACCGCGATCAGCCGGACGATGAGGTGACGCTGGATTCGATCTGCGACAAGCTCATCATCCACGGCTCGCCGGACAAGGTGGCGGACGAAATCCTGGCTTTCCGTGACGAGGTCGGCGATTTCGGCACGCTGCTTTATGCCGGCAAGGACTGGAAGGATGTGGAGCTTGGCCGCCGCTCGATGATCCTTCTGGCCGAGAAGGTCATGCCCAAGGTGAACTCCGTGATCACAGCAAGCTCACGCGCCGCCGAATAATGTCCTGCAAGGCAACGCGCGTATGGCGATACGCATGAGGCCTGTTGCGATGACAGAGATGTGAGTGATTATCCGGAATATAGGTGTAGGCGAAAGCGGTGCTGAACGGTTAAAGCAGCGCAAAAGGCGGCGGACCAAGGCGCGAACCAGCGACGGTACTATGGTTCCTGATGAAGAGGGCTCAGGCATCGGCATGAGCCTCGTTGTGGGTCGTGTCTCTCTTATATGAGCGAACGGGGCTGACCGGGCGGTGCAGACCGCCCGGCGCTCTTCCATTGTCGCGTGTCGAGCGTCTATCCAGGCCGCGTATTTCATCGGCACGGATTGACGCTTTTTCCATCGGCCCTTGTGCCGCGTCGCACGCGTCCGCTCCTGGCTGCCGCAGAAGGCATGTTCTTCCGTCCTGCTTGCTGTTTTTTGCATAATTGACTCCGGGTTCCCGGGCGTGGTGCCATGGCGGCAAAGCCGGCTACCGGCTGTTCCAACCTGAGGGGTCTCTTATGAAGATGAAGGCAATTCTGGCGGCGGCGGGCATCGCCTTGCTGGCCAGTCCTGCGGCCGCACAAACCAAAGTCTCGATCGGTATTTCCGGCTGGACCGGCTTCGCGCCGCTGGTGCTCGCCAAGGAAGCCGGGATCTTTGCCAAGAACGGCCTCGACGTCACCATCAAGAAAATCCCGCAGGCCAGCCGCCACCTGGCGATCGCGTCAGGCGACATCCAGTGCGCGGCCACCACGGTCGAAACCTGGATCGTCTGGAATGCCAATGGTGTGCCGACCACGCAGCTCTTTCAGCTCGACAAATCCTATGGTGCTGACGGCATGGCCGTGCGGAACGACGTCAAGTCGATCAAGGACATCAAGGGCAAAACCGTCGCAGCCTCCGCGCCGGGCACTGCGCCTTACTTCACGCTGGCCTGGTTCCTGAAGAAGAATGGACTGACGGTGAAAGACGTGACGGTGGTGAACATGGAGCCTGGACCGGCCGCGCAGGCTTTCATCGCCGGTCAGAACGATGTCGCCATGACCTATGAGCCGTATTTGTCGGCTGTGCGTGGCGCGCCGGACAAAGGCAAGATCATCGCCACCACGCTCGATTATCCGATGGTGATGGATACCTTTGGCTGCACGCCGAAATTCATCGCCGACAACGAGGCCGCGGTGAAGGCTCTGGCCAAAAGCTATTTCGAAGCGCTCGACATGATCAAGGCCGACGAGAAGAAGGCCTATGAGATCATGGGTGCCGACGTGAAACAGTCGGGCGAGCAGTTCGGCAATTCGGCGAAATACCTGCGTTGGCAGGATCAGGAGGCGAACAAGAAATTCTTCGCCGGTGAACATGCAGCTTTCTCCAAGGAAGCCGCCGATCTGCTGCTGGAAATCGGTGTGATCAAGCAGATCCCCGATCTGTCGAAACTCGCCGATCCGCGTTTCGTACAGTAATGTTGGTGCGTACGGAGCAGGTTCTCCCGGACCTGCTCCGCGACGATCTCGATATCGTTTTTTGTGGAACGCAGGCGGGCACGGCCTCCGCGCGAAAGCGAGCGTATTATGCCGGACCCGGCAATCGCTTCTGGACCACGCTATACGATACGGGGCTCATTCCCTTGCGTTTGAGGCCGGAAGACTACCGCCGCCTGCTCGAATTTCGAATTGGATTGACCGATGTCGCCAAGCGAACCCATGGTCCGGACGCCGTTCTGCGCCGTGATCATTTCAATGTTGAGGGCTTCCGCGCAAAAACTGAACGGCATAGGCCCCGCGTGATCGCATTCAACGGGAAGAAGGCGGCCTCGGCCGCGATGGGATTGGCAACCGGGTCCCTGCGTTACGGAATTCAAAGCGTGACGATCGGGACATCTGCTGTGGTCGTGCTGCCGTCCACATCTGGCGCGGCCAACGGCTTTTGGGATATCGGCCCGTGGCAAGCGCTCTCTGCCTATGTGCGAGGGACTGAATGAGACCCCTCGTACCCATATCGAACACGACCCGTATTCTGCTGGGCATTTCGTTCTTCGTCCTGTTCGTCGCCGGGTGGGCCTTTGCCACCTTTGGCGGCTATGTCTCGAAGACCTTCCTCGCCGATCCGCTGACGATGGTGGAGGACGGATGGCTGCTGCTGACCAAGCACAATTTTTCCTTTGATATCGGTGTCACCATCTGGCGTGTGGTGGGCGGCTTCATCCTTGCGTCGCTGATCGCTGTCCCGCTCGGCATCCTCATGGGCGCTTACAAGCCGATCGAGGCCTTTCTCGAACCTTTTGTATCGTTCGCGCGCTATCTGCC
>JAEXXW010000092.1 GCA_023405565.1 Pseudomonadota bacterium | reverse complement strand
GTGCAGGTCACAGCACCGAACATGCGCGGTTCCGCGCAACTGGTCGCCGGCGGCATGAACTGGGCCACCAGCGTGTTCGGCATCGACAATGGCTGGTTCGAGGCGCGCGACTGGGACGTCGAACATGGCCGCATGTTCGAACCGGAAGAAATCACGCGTGGTGCGCAGGTGATCCTGATCGGGCAGACGGTGGCACGCAATCTCTACGGTGGCATCGACCCGGTCGGACAGGAAATCCGCGTGCGCAACGTGCCATTCCGCATCATCGGCATCATGAGCCGCAAGGGCCAGACGACCTGGGGCCAGGATCAGGATGACGTCGTGTTCGTGCCGCTCAACACCGGCCGCCAGCGCGTGCTCGGCCGCAATCAGGCCAATGCCCGCGCGGTCGGCTCGATCTATGTGAAGGTGCACGACGGTGAAGACATGTCCGTCGTCGAGAACGACGTGAAATCGTTGCTGCGCCAGCGCCATCGCCTGCAGCCGGGACAGGAAGACGATTTTTCGATCCGCAATCTCGCCGACATCGCGGCAACGCGCGAGGCGAGCGCACGGACATTGGCACTGCTGCTCGCCGCCGTCGCCGGTGTGTCGCTGGCGGTCGGCGGCATCGGCATCATGAATATCATGCTGGTGTCGGTGACCGAACGCACGCGCGAGATCGGCCTGCGGCTCGCGGTCGGCGCACGGCAATGGGACATCTTGCGTCAATTTTTGTTCGAAGCGACGGGTCTCGCCGCCATCGGCGGATTCATCGGTGTGCTGATCGGGGTCGGCGCCGCCTATATCATCTCGAATGCCGCTGGCTGGCCGCTCCTGGTCGAACCCATGTCGATCATTCTGGCTGTGCTGTTTTCCGGGCTGGTCGGTGTGTTCTTCGGCTGGTACCCGGCCCTGCGTGCCTCCCGCCTCGATCCAATCGACGCGCTCAGGCACACCTGACGCGGCCGTGTGTTGAATTCAAACAACGAATAAAGCACGCTGCGGCCGATGGCCGCATCGCTTGAAACATTGCTGCTTCTGGTCGCCGTTCTCGCCGCGGTCGCCTTGCTGGCGCGGTGGCTGAACACGGCGCCTTCGATTCTTCTCGTCGTGGCGGGTATCGCTCTCGCGCTGGTTCCGAACCTGCCGCCGCTGCAACTTGCGCCGGACCTCGTGCTGCTCGGCATCCTGCCGCCGCTGATCTACAGCGCCGGCGTCGCGATGAGCTGGCGCGAATTCAAGTTCAACCTGCGGCCGATCACACTCCTGGCCTTCGGCTGTGTGATCTTCACCACATGCGCCGTGGCGACTGCCGTGCATTATGTGCTCGGGTTGCCTTGGGGCATCGGCTTTCTGCTCGGCGCGATCATCGCGCCGCCGGATGTCGTTGCGCCACTCGCGCTCGCACGACGACTGGGATTGCCACGGCGCATTCTTGTCGTTCTCGAAGGCGAGGGTCTTGCCAATGACGCAACGGCTCTCATTCTCTATCGCTTCGCGGTGGCGGCAATCAGCACCGGTATTTTCTCATTCGGACAGGCTGCTGGCACATTTGCTTTGATCGTTGTCGGCGAGATCGCTTTCGGCATAGCCATTGGCTGGCTGTCACTTCGTCTGCGCCACTGGGCACATGACCCGCGGGTCGAAATCACGCTGTCACTGATCACACCTTACATCGCGTTCTGGACGCCGGAGCACCTCGGAGGATCTGGTGTCCTCGCAACCGTCGCCGCAGGGCTCTATGTGAGCTGGAACGGGCCGCAACTCATTTCTGCGGCAACGCGTCTCCAAGGCATCTTTTTCTGGAGCTTCTTCATCTATCTGCTCGAAGGCCTCGTGTTTCTCGTCACCGGCCTACAAGCCAGGCTCATTCTCGAACGGGCCTCCAGCTTTCCTGTGCAACAGCTGATTGCTGCGACATTGCTGACGACAGCCATCATTGTGATTGCGCGTTTCATCTGGGTGTTCCCGGCAACCTATTTGCCACGCTGGCTGATCCCGGCCATCGCCAAACGCGATCCCGCGCCGCCGTGGCAAGGCCCCTTCATCATCGGCTTTATCGGCGTGCGTGGCGTAGTCTCCCTGACTGCGGCGCTGGCGATCCCCTTCACCATCGCGAATGGCGAGCCCTTCCCCTATCGCGACCTGATCCTGCTGATAACCTTTGGCGTGATCATTCTTACGCTGGTTGGCCAGGGTCTGATGTTGCCGTCCATCATCCGCTGGCTCCGGCTTGGCGATAATGCCGCGCAGGAATATCGGGAAGAGCATGACGCCGAACTTGCGGCGCGCCACGCCGCTATCGAAGCTGCGCATCAGCGTCTGATCGAACTGGCGGAAGAGCGGAAATTGTCCGATCAGGTGTTTGGCCTGCTGCGCGCGCGACATAATGTGCGCGCCGGACAATCGCCACGAGACATGAGCGAAGGAGTCGAGGCGGTGACGCTGAGTGCGGAATTGCGGGTGGAGTTGATTGCAACTGAGCGCGCGACACTGCACACGCTTTATCGTCAGGGAAAGATCACCGACGAATCCCGCCGCCGGCTTGAGCGCGAGCTTGATCTCGAGGAAGAGAGCATCGCCTGCCGGCGCGATGCAACCGAGGTGCCGCTTTAACGGCGCGGTGATTTAGCGCGAAAAGCCGCCCCACCAGCCGCGCACGCGCCGCCACATCTCGCGGCCCGAATTGGTGAACATCGCAAACAGGATGCCGGCGATCGTCAGCGGGATCCACAGGATCACCAGCCCCGCCAGCACAACGAAGAACAGCGCAACGACGAGACCGGCCGCTGCCAGCAGCGCGATGATGGTAAAGGGGCCGGGCTTCTTCAGCTTGATCCGGCGGATGCCATCGGCGCCTTCCTCGACACTGATGAAGATGCTGTCGAAACCGCCCGCACCTCTGCCGCGACCGGCTTGTGAACCCGGCGGGATGATCTCAGGCTCCACACGCGGCTGCTCGACGCGCGGACGGCGATAGCTCAGATCGTTGGGATCATTGATCGGCATGGCGGTGGATATGGTGCGCCCAGTGTCGGGCGGCAATGCGGCATAACGAACGAAGTCGTCGTCCCGGCCAAGTCGCGTGGCGACGCGAGCCGGGACCCATAGCCACGGGACTGGTGATACGGAGGCAGCGAATGTATGGGTCCCCGCCATAG
>JAEXXW010000034.1 GCA_023405565.1 Pseudomonadota bacterium | reverse complement strand
GGTCTGAACTGAGGCGCTGAGCTGCTCCGGCGGCTGCTGTTCAGCGGAAGGGCGCGGCTGTTCGACGTACCGCTCCGATGGTCTGCGCTCGGATTTTCGATCGAAAGCCTTGCGGTCACCTGGACGGCGGTCACTTGAGCGATGATTGTCTGGGCGACGATCTGAATCGCTCCGATCAGCGAATGTCCGGCGCTTGGGACGATCATGTTCGGGACGGTCATGTCCCCTTGCATGATCGCGGTCGCGGGAGACGCGATCCGTCGTCTTTCGGTCTGACGATTTGTGTCCGGCAGATTTGCGATCCGAAGACTTGCGCCTAGGGGCAGCATCGTTATCTGACCTCGCCTCGGCATAAGGCCGACGCTCGGCGAACTTCCGCTCCGGCCGTCTGTGTTCGCTCGCCCTGCCTTCGGCAGGATTGCGATCGGAGAACTTGCGGTCAGACGACTTGCGCTCGAAACGCGGGCGTTCCGACGGCTCACGATCGGAGACGTTTCGATCGGCAAACTTGCGATCCGGCCGCCGATGTTCGCTTGCTTTGCCTTCGGACGGATGGCGGTCTGAGAACTTGCGGTCAGAAAACTTGCGTTCAAAACGCGGGCGTTCGGACGGTTCACGCTCCGAGGTGTTACGATCGGCAAACTTGCGATCCGAGAATTTGCGATCGGAAAATGTCCGGCTGGTCGGTTTGCGATCCTCGGACCGGCCGCGGTCATCGGCGTCGCGGGCTTGCGGTCGTCCCTTGGCGGGACGCGACGGCTTGCCTGGCCGTCCCCCTTCGGGGCGACGCGACGGCTTCGATGGCGGGCGGGTGCGGCGTGTTGTCATGATCGCGCCTTAGAGCGTTTTTCGAGCGAATTGGGGGCACCGGTTCGCGTGAAGAAAACGCGTCAAAACAAACAGCTAGAGCCCGGGCTTTGATTCCGCCAAAGCCCGAAAGGGCTCTAGCACAAATGGCTTGCCGAAAGCGAAACTTCGATGCCTATGGAGCTTCCCCACCTGCCCATGGCGGCTCCGGCATCCTGCGCCGCCGCCTTCGACACATCAAGAACAAGCCCAAGGTCCTTTGTCTCATGTCTCCAGAAATCGCAGCCCAGCTTGCCGCCATCGGCCGCGTCATCGATCCCGCCAAGACCGGCGCGGTCTACGCCGCCCTGCACGACAAGGAGCCCTATCCAGGCGTGACTGTCACCCGTGACGTCAAATACGGGCCGGCGGACCGCAATATCCTCGACGTCTTTACCGCCGAGGGTGCGACCGGAACGCGGCCGGTTCTGATCTTTGTTCACGGCGGCGGCTTCACCGGCGGCAACAAATACACGGCCGGCTCACCCTATTACGACAACGTTCCGCTCTGGGCGGCACGCAACGGTCTTGTTGGGGTGAACATCACCTACCGGTTGGCACCGGAAGGCCGATGGCCGGCGGGCGCGGAAGATGTCGGCGCCGCCGTGCGCTGGTTGATCGACAACATCGCCAAATTCGGCGGCGATCCCTCGAAGATCGTCCTGGTCGGCCATTCGGCCGGCGCCACCCACGCGGGCACCTATGCTGCCATGCCGCAATTCCACGGGCCGAAGGGACATGGCCTGGCCGGGCTGATCCTGACATCCGGTATCTACGACATGACGACCTTCCCGCTGACCGACAACTATCGCACCTATATCGGCGACGATGCATCGCTCTATGCCGAGCGCTCGCCGACCAACGGTCTCGACAAGCTCGATATTCCCTCGATGATCGTCTATGCCGAGCTCGACCCGCAGCCTTTCATCCCGCAATTCGAAAAGCTGGTCGCTGTCATGGCGAATGCACCGGGTGGCAAGCCGTGCACCGTGTTTCTGGACAAGCACAGCCACCTGTCGCTCGGCTATTCGATCGGCACCGGCGATGATGCGCTGACGGGACCGATCCTCGAGTTCGTGAAAGGCTTGAAATAGTTCTGATCATGCGCGGGCTTGCCCCGCGCATCCATCATTTTCGTATGATGGATTGCCGGGCCATAAGGCGTCAACGACGCCGTCTTCGACGGCTATGCCCGGCAATGACAGAGTCTTCAGCGACAGCGCTGCATGTCACCGGCATTTGTCTGATCCCATGTCACGTTGATCCGGCCGTGGCCCTTGAGATGCAGACCGATCGGCATCACCCGTGACTTGCCTTCGGTCGAACATTGCGCCTGCAGATAAAGTCCCTCGCCAATCCGATAGGATTTCTTGATCGTGCAGGACGACATGTACCAGGTGACGCTGCGCTCCGTCACCACCAGCGGTGTCGTCGCCGCGGTGTTGCCGTATGTCTGACAGCCAGCCGGATCAATCGACCAACGGCCGAGGAATGGATCGTCGGCGTGAGCATGCGCGGTCATGCCAACAATGATCGCGATGCCATAAAGCCAATGACGAGACCAACGCGCGACACCAGCCCCCGCCAACATCGTCAGCCCCCGCCCTTTTCAGCCCGAAGCTTCGCCCAGTAATCCAGCCGTTTGCGGATCTCGCGTTCGAAACCGCGCTCCGGCGGATTGTAGAAGGTCTGGCGCGGCAGAGCATCCGGGAAATAGTTCTGCCCGGAGAAGGCATCCGGCATATCGTGGTCATAGGCATAGCCGCGGCCATAGCCTTCATCCTTCATAAGGCGCGTCGGCGCGTTGAGGATGTGCTTGGGCGGCAGCAGCGAACCATGCTCCTTCGCCGCACGCCTTGCGGCACCATAGGCCGTGTAGGCGGCATTCGATTTCGGCGCGGTCGCGACATAGATCACCGCCTGCGCGATGGCCAGTTCGCCTTCGGGAGACCCGAGGAAATCGTAGGCATCCTTCGCCGCGTTGCAGATCACCAAAGCCTGCGGATCGGCAAGGCCGATATCCTCAACCGCCATGCGCACAATGCGACGGGCGAGATAGAGCGGGTCTTCGCCGGCATCAAACATGCGCGCGAGATAATAGAGCGCCGCATCCGGATCGGAGCCGCGCACCGATTTATGCAGGGCCGAGATCAGGTTGTAATGCCCCTCCTGACCCTTGTCGTAGATCGGCGCACGGCGCTGCACGATGTTTTGCAGCCCGGCTTCATCGAAGATCTCGCCGGGACGCGCGGCACGCCACACCTCCTCGACCAATGTGAGCGAGGCGCGGCCGTCGCCATCGGCCATGCGGATCACCAAGGCACGCGCATTGGCATCGAGCGGCAGCGGCTTGCCTTCGATCTCTTCAGCGCGCGACAGAAGCTTCTCGATCGCTGCTTCATCGAGCGAGCGAAACACCAGCACGCGCGCACGCGACAGCAACGGCGCATTCAATTCGAAGGACGGATTTTCGGTCGTGGCGCCGACAAGGACGATGGTGCCGTCTTCCATAACCGGCAGGAAGGAATCCTGCTGCGC
>JAEXXW010000720.1 GCA_023405565.1 Pseudomonadota bacterium | reverse complement strand
GTATAGCCGTATCGAGGCGATCGAAAGCTTCGCTGCCGACGTCGCGCACGAACTGAAAAATCCGCTGACATCGTTGCGTTCGGCCATCGAGACTCTTCCGCTCGCGAAGACGCGCGAGAGCCAGGAGCGGCTCACCGAAGTGATCCAGCACGACATCCGTCGTCTCGATCGCCTGATTTCCGATATCTCGGATGCGAGCCGCCTCGATGCCGAGCTGCAGCGGCAGGAATCCGTCCCGGTCAATCTGCACACGCTGCTGAACACCGTGGTTTCGGTCGCCAATCAGGTGAAGCAGGAAGACGGGGTCACCGTGGGACTGAGCTTCGAAGGCGGCGGCCCGAATGCATTCATGGTTTCGGGTCACGATTCCCGCATCGGTCAGGTGATCGACAACCTCATCGCCAACGCGCGCTCCTTCTCAAGTCCGGGCGGCAGCGTGCGCGTCACCGCGCGGCGGGTGAAGAATTTCGTCGAGATCATTGTCGATGACGATGGTCCCGGCATCCGTCCCGATGCCTTCGAAAAGATTTTCGAACGCTTCTATACGGACCGGCCGCATCAGGGCTTCGGCAACAATTCAGGTCTCGGTCTGTCGATTTCCAAGCAGATCATCGAAGCCCATGGCGGAAAGATCTGGGCGGAGAACCGGCGCGGCGTGCCGACGCATGACGGCGCAGAGCCGCTGATCCTCGGCGCGCGCTTCATCGTGCGGCTGCCGGCAGCCTGATCGGAACCGGGCCGTGGCGACGTCGCAGGCGCCCACCATCCATGCTTCGGCGGTTCTCATCGGCCATCGCGGACTTCTTATTCGCGGACCGTCCGGTTCGGGCAAATCGCACCTGGCTCTGTCGCTGCTGCAAAATGCCGGAGCAAATTTTGCGCGGCTGATCGGCGACGACCGCATCCACCTTGAAGCGGCGCATGGGCGGCTGCTGATGCGGCCGGCCGCTGCACTCGCGGGGCTGATCGAGATTCGCGGAGTCGGAATCGTCCGCCTGCCGTACGAGCCCGTGGCGGTCGTCTCGCTGGTCGTCGACCTCGGCATCGCGGGCGCTCATCGTCTTCCACAGGAAACTGATCTGACGATCCGCCTTCATGACGTCGCACTCGCGCGGCTTCCCGTCGCACCCGGCGGCGATCCGCTGGCCATGCTCAAAGGCTATCTGGGCCAGGAAACCCCCGCCTGACGGCCACAACCTTACCCAGGCGTAATCTGGTGCCACTCGCAAAAAGGGGGTGGCTTTCCTATTTACTGCGTTGCAACATGCATCCGTAAATGCCCGGGCGGGCCTTGCAATGGGATTTCGGATGGTCAAGATGAGCGCCCTTTCGTGCGGCGCCCGCGTAGTTCACTGCGCCCGCCGGAGTCTTCGATGATCGGCCTAGTTCTTGTCACTCACGGTCGTCTGGCCGTGGAATTTCGCTCGGCGCTGGAGCATGTGGTCGGTCCGCAGAAGCAGATCGAAGCCATAACCATCGGCCCTGACGATGACGTCGAACAACGACGCAAAGATATCATCGAAGCGGTCAAGCGCGTCGATGGTGGTGATGGCGTTGCCATTCTCACCGACATGTTTGGCGGCACGCCGTCCAACCTCGCCATTTCCTGCATGAGCCAGCCCAAGGTCGAAGTGGTCGCGGGCATCAATCTGCCGATGCTGGTGAAGCTTGCGAAAGTGCGCGGCGACATGCCGCTGTCCGAAGCGGTTTCCGCCGCGCAGGATGCGGGCCGCAAATACGTGACCATCGCCAGCCGGGTGCTTGCCGGAAAATGAAGAGCGACGGGGCGATCATTCGCGAGCTGTCCATCTGCAACAAGAAGGGATTGCACGCGCGCGCCTCGGCCAAATTCGTTCAGACCGTCGAACGCTTTGATGCGGACGTGAAGGTCACCCGCGGCAATGAAACCGTCGGCGGCACGTCGATCATGGGCCTCATGATGCTGGCGGCCGGACCGGGCTCGACGATCACGGTGGAAGCGAGCGGCAAGGAAGCCGCCGAAGTGATCGATGCAATCGAAAGCCTGATCAGCGGCCGCTTCGACGAAGACGATTGAGCGCCTTCCCTCTTCACGGACCAGGCTGTTGAGGCAGCCAACGCCGGACAAGAACCGGCACCTCACGAATAAGCCACCCACCCGCGCCACGTGAATGCCGCGTAGAACAAGCTGACATGCGAAAAGCCTGCTTCTTGCAGGATGGCTTCGTCCTGTTCGGGCGCCAGTAAACTCAAAAGCGCTTCGACCTTTGTCAGCATGACTTTCGCGCTGTCAGGATCGACGCCATCGAACGTCCAGCCCGAATGCATGTCCGCCGGGCCAAGCACAAGAACGCGCGCATCTTTCAGCGCGCGCTCCGCCATGTGGCATAGACCTTCCGAAATAGACATAAAGAAATCTTTATATGATTATTGCCACTCCGGTTTGGCCCTGCTATAGCCTGCGCCGACATGCGGTGCCCTAGGGTGAATAGGGTCCGCCGCGATCGTTTTTCCATCAGTTACCGACCGCTAGCGTCAAGGGAGCGTCATGACCGCAGCAACCGCCAAAAAGGCTGATTTTTCGGACTACATCGTCGCCGATATCGGCCTCGCCGAGTTCGGCCGCAAGGAACTCTCGCTGGCCGAGACCGAAATGCCGGGCCTGATGGCCACGCGCGAGGAATACGGCCCGAAGCAGCCGCTCAAGGGCGCACGCATCGCTGGCTCGCTGCACATGACCATTCAGACCGGCGTGCTGATCGAGACGCTGGCGGCGCTCGGCGCCGACATTCGTTGGGTCTCCTGCAATATCTATTCGACGCAGGACCACGCCGCCGCTGCTATCGCGGCTGCCGGCATTCCGGTCTTCGCCGTCAAGGGCGAGACCCTGAAGGATTACTGGGACTACACCGCCAAGCTGTTCGACTGGCATGGCGGCGGTCACCCGAACATGATCCTCGATGACGGCGGCGACGCCACGATGTATGTCCACCTCGGCTTGCGCGCCGAGAAGGGCGACACCGCGTTCCTCGACAAGCCGGGTTCGGAAGAAGAGGAAGTGTTCTTCGCGCTGCTCAAGAAGCAGCTCAAGGAAAAGCCAAAGGGCTATTTCCAGGCGATCGCCGACAGCATCAAGGGTGTCTCGGAAGAGACCACCACCGGCGTGCATCGCCTCTACGACATGCAGAAGGCCGGCACGTTGCTGTGGCCTGCCATCAACGTCAACGACTCGGTCACCAAGTCGAAGTTCGACAACCTCTATGGCTGCCGTGAATCGCTGGTCGACGGCATCCGCCGCGGCACCGACGTCATGATGTCGGGCAAGGTGGCGATGGTCGCCGGCTTCGGCGACGTCGGCAAAGGCTCGGCGGCTTCGCTGCGCCAGGCCGGCTGCCGCGTCATGGTCTCCGAAATCGATCCGATCTGCGCCTTGCAGGCGGCGATGGAAGGCTACCAGGTCGTGACGATGGAAGAAGCGGCGCCGATCGCCGACATCTTCGTCACCGCGACCGGCAACAAGGACATCATCACGCTCGAGCACATGCGCGCGATGAAGGACCGGGCCATCGTCTGCAACATCGGCCACTTCGACAACGAGATCCAGATCGCCTCGCTGAAGAACCTGAAGTGGACCAACATCAAGCCGCAGGTTGACGAGATCGAATTCCCCGACGGTCACCGCATCATCATGCTGTCGGAAGGTCGCCTCGTGAATCTCGGCAACGCGATGGGCCATCCGTCCTTCGTGATGTCGGCCTCTTTCACCAACCAGACGCTGGCGCAGATCGAACTCTTCGCCAACAACAAGGATGGCAAGTACAAGAAGGAAGTCTACGTGCTGCCGAAGTCGCTCGACGAGAAGGTCGCGCGCCTGCATCTCGCCAAGATCGGCGTGAAGCTCACCGAGCTGCGCAAGGATCAGGCCGACTATATCGGCGTGAAGCAGGAAGGCCCGTACAAGTCGGACCACTACCGGTATTGATGATCGGTCATTCCGGGGCGCGAGCCGAAAGCGCGTTTACGCGCGTCTTCGACACGCTATGGCTCGCGAGCCCGGAATCCAGAGCCACTGCGGCGGAGTACGGATTCCGGGTCTCATCGCTCACGCGGTTCACCCGGAATGACGAAACGAGTTAACAAACGGCCGGGCTCAAAAGCGCGAAGCGCCAAAAAGCCAGGCCGTTTCGTTTTCAGGCGTGATTTTTCCAAAGGTCGCGCACAAGCGAATGTGATGGCACAAAAGCTGGCGCGATAGTGTTAGCCTGCAGGGACGACCGATCCTCATTGATATGAGGAGGTCACATTGGAAACGCGCAAGCCGCGCGCGCGTTGGGCGCGCATTTTCTTCCTCATTCCTTTCATCGCCGTTCTGTGGGTGCCGTTCTACAACCGCACCGACCCGATGTGGGCCGGCATCCCGTTCTTCTACTGGTATCAGTTGCTATGGATCCCGCTGACGGCGGTCATCATTTCCGCAGTGTACTGGTTTGAGCTGACCGTGCGGACGAGACATCGGTCGGAGGATCGGTCATGAACTGGATCGCCCTCTCCGTCTTCATCGCACTGTTCGTCTTTGTCACCGTTCTCGGCTTCGTCGCCGCACATTGGCGCAAGGGCGATCTCGATCTCCTGCATGAATGGGGACTTGGCGGACGTAGATTCGGCACATTCGTGACGTGGTTTTTGCTCGGCGGTGATATCTATACCGCATACACATTCATCGCCGTCCCGGCATTGATGTTCGGCGCCGGCGCCATCGGCTTCTTTGCCGTGCCCTACACCATCATGATCTTTCCGATCCTGTTCCTGATCTTTCCGAAGCTCTGGACGACAGCGCATCGCAACGGTCATGTCACGGCCGCCGACTATATCCGCGCGCGTTTCGACAATCGCTGGCTGGCTTTGGCCATCGCCATAACCGGCATTGTGGCAACCATGCCGTATATCGCCCTGCAACTCGTCGGCATGCAGGTGGTGATCGGCGCCATGGGCGTCGAGACCACCGGCTGGGCCGGCGACCTGCCGCTGGTGATCGCCTTCCTGATCCTCGCCGCTTTCACCTATACCAGCGGCCTGCGCGCACCGGCGATGATTGCGGTCGTGAAAGACACGCTGATCTATATCGCTGTCTTCGCCGCCATCATCGTGGTGCCGCTGCATCTCGGCGGCTATGGCAAGATCTTCGCCGCGGTGCCGCCGGACAAACTGCTGCTGCCGACACCCGGCCCCGGCACGCTTGGCAGTTACAGCGCCTATGCGACACTGGCCTTCGGCTCGGCGCTCGCCTTGTTCCTCTATCCGCAAACGATCACCGGCATTCTGAGCGCCTCGAGCGCGCAGGTGATCCGGCGCAACGCGGCGATCCTCCCCGCCTATACGTTGATGCTTGGCCTGCTCGCGCTGCTCGGCTTCATGGCGCTGGCGCTCGGCGTGCGCGAGATGCCGCAATTCGCCGACGGCTTCGCGCGCTACGGCAACAACTTCGCGATCCCGGCCTTGTTCATCGCCTCATTCCCGGACTGGTTCGTCGGCGTCGCCTTTGCCGCGATTGCCATCGGCGCGCTGGTGCCGGCCGCGATCATGTCGATCGCCGCATCCAACACCTACACCCGCAACATCTATCGCGAATTCCTGCACCCCGATTGCACCGACGCACAGGAAGCGCGGATGGCCAAGATCGTCTCGCTGATCGTCAAGGTCGGCGCGCTGGTCTTCATCATCGCATTGCCGCTCGAATATGCGATCCAGCTGCAAT
>JAEXXW010000380.1 GCA_023405565.1 Pseudomonadota bacterium | reverse complement strand
GTCGTCTGTGGTGCCAGAACCACAAGCCCGGAAGCAATCCTCGCGCACCGATGCCGATCCGGCGCCGACAGCATCGATTTCAAAACGTGTTGCGCGTTAGGACAACGCTGCCACTTGCAGGCAGCGTCGCTAAGTCCCGTAACTCTGCACCAGACTGCCGGCGACAAGGGACCAGCCGTCGACAAGCACAAAGAAGATCAGCTTGAAGGGCAGGGATACGACGACCGGCGGCAGCATCATCATGCCCATCGACATCAGCACCGATGCGACGACGAGATCGATGATGAGAAAAGGCAGGAACAGGAGGAAGCCGATCTCGAAAGCGCGCTTCAATTCCGAAATCATGAAGGCCGGAATCAGGACGCGCAGGGATACGTCTTCCGGCGTTGCAGCTTTCGTCTCGCGCGACAGATCCATGAACAGCGCGAGATCCTTCTCGCGCACATTCTTCAGCATGAAGGTCTTGAACGGCCCCGATGACCGCTGGAATGCCTGCTCGGCGTTGATTTCGTTATTCGCGAGCGGACGCAAGCCGACTTCGTAGGCGTTCTGGAAGGCGGGGCCCATGATGAAGGCGGTGAGGAACAGCGCCAGCGCCATCAGCACCGAATTGGGTGGTGCTGTACCTGTGCCGAGCGCGGTGCGCAGGAGCGAGAGGACGACAACAATCCGCGTGAATGAGGTCATCATCACGAGAATGGACGGCGCCAGCGACAGCACCGTGATCAGCGCGATCATCTGAATCGCGCGTTCGGTCAATCCGGCGCCCTGGCCGAAATTGATACTGATATCTTGCGAGAAGGCTGTGCTTGGAAGAACTACGAAGATCGCGGCCACCGTCAACAGACGGACGCAGCACGCGATTGGTCGCATCAAGACGGCTTGCCTGCGGGGCGGCCGAGAAGATTTGCCATTTCTTCCTCGAGGCTGCCGAACACATCGTCCGGCTGGTTTGATTTTTCAGGCGCCGCTTTTGCAGGAGCAGACGCCGGCTTAACGGTCGGTTCAGTGGCCTTATCGACGGCCGTAGGCGCAGCGGCTTCCGGTGTCTTGGCCGGCCCTGCGGCCGGAGCAGTCGGCGTGACGCGCCCTTCGACGAGTGGTTTCGAAGCCGGAGGCGTTGCAACCGGTCGCGGCGCCGCAGGAGCGGTCGGTCGGCGTAGCGCCGCTTCAAGGCGCTGGGCCATATCGGCGAGATTTTGATCACTCGATGGCTGCGAAGCAACCGGAGCCGCGGCGGGCGCTGGTGCGGGCGACACGGGCGCCGCAACCACTGGTTTGGGGGTAGCGCGTGGCATTTCGACCCGCGGTGTCTCCATGCGTGGCGCTTCTGCGCGCGGCATCTCCACGCGCGGGGCTTCCACAGCCGGAGCCGGACGCGGAGCGGGAGCAGCAGGCTCAACCGGGCGGACAGACAATTCAGCGGCAAGGCCAGCCAATGGGTCAACTGCACGCGGCCGTTTTGGCAGCGCTGGTGGCGGGGCTTGTTCGGGCTGCAGTGCCCATTGCGACGAATCCTCCAGCGGCACAGGCCGGGGGGCAGGGGCCGGACGCGGCGCGACCTCCGGCTGCAGCGGCGGCCAGTTCGGTTCTTCGCTCGCGGCGCCGGCCAGAACGCGTGTGAGGTTGTCGGCGACGGACGACGCCCGCTCGCGGCCGCTCTGACCGCGGACAATATTGGCTTCGACGAGGACGTCGTTTGGTCCGCCGATCATGATCAGATGCTCGACATTGTCGCGGCGGATCAACACCAGCTTGCGCCGGCCATCAACCGGACCGGCTTCGATCACCGCCAGACGCGGCGCGCGGCCCCGCGCATTCTGGCCGCGCAGACTGCCTGAGCCGAAGCGCCGGATCAGCCACGCGGTCAGGCCGATCAGCGCGAAAACGACGACGAACGCGATGAAAAAACGCACCGGCAGCGACGTTCCTTCCCCAAAAAGGCTATCCATCGGACTTACCGGCCTCCTCACTGAGGGGCATATCCGCGCCCCGATCGGTTAAGGTCTCGGCAACGCTTGCCGACCTGAAGACTAACAAAACCCTAACGGACCTGGTGAGTGTTTATCGCGATTCTATCGCATTTCCAGGCCGTAACTTGCCATTTTGGTAAACCGTTCGGCTGCGGCCAAACGATGGCAGGATGGCTAAATACCGATTTTAACCAGATGTTAACCATACACCCGGCAAGAATTGCCTGTAGCCGCGAATCCTTGAGTCCAGAATTTGCGTGCCCTCCATGCTCGAAGAACAGGCCATGCCCATTTCCGGACTACCGATCCTCTCCATGCTCCGCACCAAAATGCAGTGGCACCAGGAGCGGCAACGATTGCTCTCTGAAAACATCGCCAATGCCGATACCCCCAAATTCAAGCCGTCTGACCTGACGCCCCCGAAATTTGATTCGACGGCGAGAGGGGCGCCAAGCGTCTCGCTGCACCGGACAAGCGCGGGGCATCTCGGCGGGGTCAGCGGCGGGGAGGAGACGACCTTCCAGCGAGCCAAGCTCGGCGGCGCCGAAACCCGGCCGGCCGGCAATGCCGTCAGCCTCGAAGACGAAATGCTGAAGGTGGCCGAGAACCAGATGGACTATCAGGCGGCATCGAGCCTCTACACCAAGAGCCTCGGTCTGATGAAAACCGCACTCGGCAAGCGCTGACGGACAGCATCATGGATTTCATCAAATCAATTGCCATCGCGGCATCGGGCTTGCGGGCTCAGGCCGGACGCATGCGGGTCATCGCCGAAAACATCGCAAACGCGGACTCGACCGCAGGCAATGCCGGCGCCGATCCCTATCGCCGAAAGATCGCAACCTTCCGCTCCGAACTGGACCGCAATCTCGATGCGCGGGTGGTCAGCCTCGGAAGCATCAAGAACGATCAATCGGCCTTCACGACAAAGCATATGCCGGGACATCCGGCAGCCGATCCTTCAGGCCATGTCAAATATCCGAATGTGAATGCGCTGGTCGAAATGACCGACATGCGCGATGCACAGCGTTCCTACGAAGCTAACATCAATGTTATCGGCGCCACCCGCCGAATGCTCCAGCGTACCATCGACATTCTAAAAGCATAACGGGAGACGATCATGCAAACCGCCGCGACAGCAGCGAAAGCGTATGCGAGCCTAGCGTCACTCAATAACCCGACGGCAGCCAAGTCGGTTCAGGACACTTCCGGACCGGATTTCGGTGCCATGCTCAACAACGTGATGAGCACGGCATCGCTCGGCAATCCGGCTATCGGCGCCGGCCGCGGCGTTTCGGAAGTCGGTGGCCAGAACTTCGGTTCATTGCTGAAGGACGCCATGGGGCAGGTCAACCAGGCCGCGCGCGCCGGCGATGCGCAGTCCCAGGCCATGGTGACCGGCAAGGCCAATGTGGTGGACGTTGTCACGGCCGTTGCCGAATCGGAAGTCGCGGTCGATGCGCTGGTCGCCGTGCGCGATCGGGTCATCGCCTCCTACGAAGAAATCATGCGTATGCCGATCTGATCGGCATATGCTTCCTGCCGGCAACGACACAGATATCCGATGACAGGTCCCGAAGTTCTCGACGTGGCGCGTGACGCAATCATCACGCTGGTGATTGTGTCAGCCCCCCTGATGCTGGTCGGCCTTGCCGTCGGCGTGGCGATTTCGCTGTTTCAGGCGCTGACCCAGATCCAGGAGATGACGCTGGTCTTCGTGCCGAAGATCCTCGCCATGTTCGTCGCATTGTTATTGATATTGCCCTTCATGGCGGATTCGCTGCAAGGTCACATGATGCGAATCTCGGCGCGAATCATCCACGGCGGATGAGATGATCGCACCCGTCGCATGTGACGGGATGGCAGAAACGGCAGATGCAGCTTGACGTCTCATTTCTTCCGGCGCTGGCTGCAACTTTCATGCTGGTTTTTGCGCGCGTCGGCACGATGGTGATGCTCTTGCCGGGGCTTGGCGAAATGAGCATGCCGGTGCGTGTGCGCCTGAGCATTGCGCTGGCGTTGGCCGCCATTTTTCTGCCCTTGCATCGGACGGCCTATACGATCGATCTGCGTGAGCTTGGGCCGGTGCTGCTGATGCTGGGCCACGAGATGATCATCGGCGCGATTCTCGGCTTCACCGCGCGGCTCTCGATCTCGGCTCTGCAGGTGGCTGGCGCTGTGATCGCACAGCAGATGGGGCTTGGCTTCGTCACGGCCATCGATCCATCGATGGGACAGCAGAACGTCATCATCTCCAATTTTTTAACGATGCTGGGCGTCACACTGATCTTTGCGACCGATCTTCATTATCTTGTCATCGCGGCGCTGAACGACAGTTATCGTCTGTTTGCGCCGGGTGCCGCCATTCTGGTCGGCGACGCCGCTGCTCTTGTGACCAAGACGGTGGCCGGCGCTTTCAAGGTCGGCATTCAACTCGCAACTCCGTTTCTTGTTTTCGGTCTGTTGTTCAATCTCGGGCTCGGCGTGTTGTCGCGATTGATGCCGCAGATGCAGGTGTTCTTCATCGGCCTGCCGCTGTCGATCCTTCTGGGCTTTCTGATCCTCATCGCCGTGGTTGGCGCGATGATGGGGACATTCGTTGAGTTCATCGGCGCAGTCCTGCGCGAACTTGCCCCTTACGCATGAGGTGAGACGCGATGGCCGAGCAGAGTGAAGACAACGAGAAAACAGAAGACCCCACCCAAAAACGGTTGGACGAAGCCCTCGAACGCGGCGACGTTGCCAAAAGCCAGGAAGTCTCCACCTGGTTCGTGCTGGCCGGCGCAACGTTGATGCTGCTGATCTTCGCCAATCCGATGGCGTCGAGTCTCAAGGCAACATTCGGCGGCCTGATCGCAAATGCACACCGTATCCCGACCGATGGCGCGGCCCTGATTCTTCTTTCCGGACGGATCGGCAAGGAAGTCATTGCGGCGATTGCCATTCCTGTCTTGCTGGTCGCGCTGTTCGCCATTGCCGGCAATGTCATTCAGCATCGGCTGGTCTGGTCGACGGAAAGCCTGACACCGAAACTGTCGAAGATTTCGCCGCTTGCAGGCTTCAAGCGGCTGTTCTCCAAGGTCGCGCTGGTCAATTTCGCCAAGGGCATCGCCAAGATCACCATTCTTGGCACCGTGATGACCATGTTGCTGTGGCCGGAGCGCACGCGGCTGGAAAATATGGTCACGCTCGACGTCGCGGCGATCCTGCCTTTCACGGCGGTATTCGCGCTGAAGATGCTCGGCTTCGTCGTGATCATCATGGCCTTCATTGCCGGCGCCGACTACTTCTTCCAGTATCGGCAGTGGTACGAAAAGCAGAAAATGTCGCTGCAGGAGATCAAGGAAGAATTCAAGCAGACCGACGGCGATCCGCAGATCAAGGCCCGTATCCGCCGCATCCGCGAAACCAAGATGCGCAAGCGCATGATGGCTGCGGTGCCGGAAGCCTCGGTCGTTGTCATGAACCCGACGCACTATGCCGTCGCACTGAAATACGAGCGTGGCGACAACGCCCCGCTCTGCGTCGCCAAGGGGCTCGACAACATCGCCTTGAAGATCAGGCAGGTGGCCGAGGCCCATGGCGTACCGGTGGTGGAGAATCCGCCGCTGGCCCGCGCACTGCATGCGGCCGTCGAGGTCGACCAGGAAATTCCGGCGGAACATTACCGGGCGGTGGCCGAGGTCATCGGTTACGTGATGCGGCTGCGGCGGAGGCCGAATTGATGGCTCTTTATTTTCGTCAGTCTGGGTGGCCCGCGACGCGGGCGAACCCGGAATCCAGTTCGGGAACTGGTCTCTGGATTCCGGGCCTGCGCCTTTCAGGCGCGTCCCGGAATGACCAGGGCAGGAATGCCCCCTTGCGGATCACCTGCAGCTTGAGGCACTAGCAGTCATGACGACAACCGACATGGGCGATATGCGGGATCCCGGCAGCCTTGACCGGTCACAGCGCGGCGGTTCCATCGGGCTTGTGCTCGTGATCGCGATTGCGCTTGTAGGCGCGGCGGTCGGATTGTTGCAGGTCGGACGCGGCAATACGTCTCTTTATATTCTGGTCCTACTGGCGATTCTCGGTACTGTCGGGGTGTTTTCGCTATTTGCGCTGGCGGCCGGCATCCTGCGCTTTGCCGGGCAGGACAGCGGTAACCCGATGATCCGCAGCCTGGTGGATGGTGCCTTCGACGGTATCCTTGTCACCGATTCCAGCGGCCGGGTCGTCTATGCCAATGCCGCCTATCTGAACCTGATCGGAGCAGCCAGCGCCAAGGAGGTGCGTCCGATCGAGCGTGTCTTCATCGGCGATCCTGATGTGTCCGAAGCGGTCTATCGCCTGCTGAAGGCAGCGCGAGAGGGACGGCGTCTGCAGGAGGAGGTTCGGGTCGGCGGTCTGAAGGATGAGCCGGCGCGCTGGCTGCGTCTGCGGGTCCGTCCTGGCGGCGAAGGGCGCAATGCGCGTACGACGATCTGGACCGTTGCCGACGTCACGCGCGATCGCGAGAAGCAGGAAAACGTCTTTCAGGAGTTGCAGCACGCGATCGACTATCTCGATCATGCGCCGGCCGGTTTCTTCTCCGCCGATGCGGCTGGCAACATCGTCTATCTGAATGCGACGCTCGCGAGCTGGCTCGATCAGGATCTGGCCGAGGTCGGCTCCGGTGGTCTGAAACTGACGGATGTCGTTTCAGGTGAGGGTGCAGCGCTGCTGGCGATCCCGTCGGCGCCCGGCGAAGTGAAAACCGAAATTCTCGATCTCGATTTCAAGACCCGCAGCGGTCTCTCCGTCCCGGTTCGCCTGTTCCACAAGGTCGCGTTCGGCGCCGATGGTGCGGCCGGGCCGTCACGAACGCTGGTGCTCAATCGTGCCCGTGGCGAGCAGCAGGATGCGCAACGCGCCGCGGAAGTGCGCTTCATGCGCTTCTTCAACAATACGCCGATGGCGATTGCGACGGTCGACCGGTCGGGCCGCATCATGCGATCGAATGCCTTGTTCGCGCGGCTGTTCAAGGGCGCGGCAGCCGAAGGGCCGGCTCGGAGCATTCTTTCGACCGTCGCAGAACGCGACCGCGCTACGCTGGAACAGGCGATCGCCAAGGCCAGCGAGGGACAGGGAGACATCGCTCCGGTTGAGGCCGCGCTGTCCGACAGCAGCGATAAATTCGCGACATTCTTCCTGACCGCGATCGACGATGACGGCGAACGCGATTCGGAAACCGCGATCATTTATGCGCTCGATACGACCGAGCGGCGCGCGCTCGAGGGGCAGATCAAGCAGCAGCAGAAGATGGATACCGTCGGCCAATTGGCCGGCGGCATCGCACACGACTTCAACAACGTGCTCTCTGCGATCATGATGGCGACCGATTTCCTGTTGTCGGCGCACAAGCCGACTGATCCGTCCTTCTCGGACATCATGCAGATCAAGCAGAATGCGAACCGTGCTGCATCGCTGGTGCGTCAGTTGCTCGCCTTCTCGCGCCGGCAGACGTTGCGGCCGCAGGTGCTCGATCTCGGTGAGGTGCTGTCCGATCTCGGCATGCTGCTGAAGCGCCTGATCGGCGAGAAGGTGAAGCTCGA
>JAEXXW010000677.1 GCA_023405565.1 Pseudomonadota bacterium | reverse complement strand
CTACAGCATCGCGCCGAGCTGCGAAGCCTTGCGGCGCGGCTATTTCGACGTGCAGGCGGAAGTCGATCCGGAACGCGCACTCGATGTCATCGCCAAGGCCAAGTCATTGCCCGGTGTAACGCGCGCGGGCTGGACCAGCGGCGGTATCGATCTCAGCCGCTCGATCCGCTTTCCTGCGGCCACATGGCGCGATGCCAATGGCAAACTGGACCGGGAGAAACTCGGCAAGACCATTGCCGCCGTGACCGCCAAAGTGCTGTCGGCGGAAACCGACAATGTCGAGTGGGATGATGTGACCGGTGAACTGAATGTGCTGGTGAAGCGGCCCGATGTCACCGTACCCGGCCTCGGACTTACGGAAGTGATCGGCGCGCCGTTCGTGTTCAGCAGCGAGAAGCCGGGCGCGAAGGACATATTGGTGGTTCGCATCGGCCAGCTCGACAGTGAGATTCAGGATACCGGCACCGGACCACGCCTGTCGATCAACACCAGCCGCGGTGACGGCGATTCCGCCGAGCCGGTTGGCAGCGATGTCCTGCAGGCCGCTCTGGCGAAAGAGTTGAAAGGTCAGGTTTGGGATACGGACAAGGAGACCTGGGCGAAGTGAGCGGACGGCGGCAGCTCACTATTGGCCGATAGCGGCCCTTTGTTTCGACCGTTTTCTTCACGCAAACTGGCCGTCGCCGGACGAAGCCGACGAAGGCCGGTGTCTGCGTCGCTCGAAAACGCTTCAGTTCGACGCCGGACGCCAACGCAGGACCTGTGGACCCTCAAGCACCAGCAACCCGCCCTCCCAGCGCCAGGCGTTGACCTGGGTGAGGCTGGTGAGGAAGTCCTTGTCCATCAGGAGGCGATCCTGGGAACAGTTATTGTCGCGGAGCGCGATCGGCACGATGGTGATCGTCTGGTCGACGATCACCGCCTGCCCGCGCCCGCTCGCGCACCACAGGTCGATGTCCACGCTGCCATTGCCGGAGAATTGCAACCACGGAAGCCGCTTGGTGCCGGGCAGCGGCTTTGCCTCGAGCCGCAATTCGGCATCGAACGGAAACGCCTTCTGCGCCGCAGCCGGCACGAAGGACCACACCATCACGGCCAGACCCACGAACAGACAAGAGGCAAAAGACAGACGATTTCGCAACGACGGCATGCAAGCTCCGTTCAGGCCTGACGATGGGCGGGGATATGTGGAAAGAGCCGGGCGAGGATTGCCCCGCACAGGGCTCGCAGGACGATGGATCTGGAACCCTTGGATCTGAAAACCTTGGATCTGGAAACCTTGGAAGATGAGCCAGGAGCACATTATAGTGCCGGCCGGGATGGGACAATGAAACACCTGACATTGAAACGGCTGGTTGCTTTTGGTGCGATTTCGCTCGCGCTTCTTTCCACGGCTTCGGCACAGGAACGGCTCCGCGTCGTCACAACGACGAGCGACCTGCGGGCGCTGGCGAAAGCCGTCGGCTCCGAGCGCGTTGTGGTCTCCAGCCTGGTGCCCGCTGGAGAGCGCCCGGAACGCTATGCGCCGCGCCTGCAGGAGACCTCGGTTCTGAAAGGCGCGCGGGTTGTGGTCCGGGCCGGACCGACGATTGATCCCTGGTTCGACAAGCTGCTGGCACGCGCCGCGCAGATAAATGGCCGCACCGGGATCGAGCGCGGCGAGAAAGGCCATCTCGACGCGTCCGCCGCCGTCAGCGATCCGGCGCTGGTCAGTGCCGGCCTCGCCCCGCGCAACCGTCGGGCGCTGCGCGGCGCGCCGACACTGCATTACTGGCTCGATCCGAAAACGGCAGATGCCATCACCGCCGCGATGGTGAAGACCTTTTCCGCGATCGATCCCGAGAACAAGAAATACTACGAAGACAATCGCAAAACCTTCCTGTCGCGACTGAACTACAAGCTGGATGAATGGCAGTCCCGCCTCGAACCGCTGAAGAAGGAGCCGCTGCTCGCCTTCCACGACGACTGGGACTATTTCGCCAATCGCTTCGGCCTCACCATTGTCGATTTCATCACGTCACGCGATGGCGCACCGCCCAAGCTCGGCCGCATCGGCGAACTGACCAAGCTGATCAAGGACAAGAATATCCGTCTCATCATCTCCGAAGCGAACCAGCCGGAACGGCATTCCAACATGCTGGCCGAACGCACAGGCGCGAAGGTGGTGCATCTTGCCGGCAGCGTCGGCATGCTGCCGAATACCGACGATTACATCGCGCTGTTTGACGCCAATGTGAATGCGCTGGTGGCAGCCAACAACGAGAAGAAATAACTTTCAGAACACGTAAAATATTGGCCGCCCGCGCACGATGCGCGGGCGATCGCATCTCTGCAATGTCTGTCGGGCAAGCCATCGCCGACGCCGTGCAAAACATCTGTTTGCAAGTAATCCGGTAACACGGCGGGAATGACCGTGCGGCTATAAAAACAGTCCTCATCTGTTGCACATCCAACGCATGGAGACTGTCTCGATGCCGACCGACGTTGATGGATATGGTTACGACCCGACGATCCGGGAGCCCATCCCGGTTTCCCGTCCCCGCTATATCGATAAGCTGCCGGCAGCGGCCGGCGTACCGGACAAGTTTCTGCCGCCCGTCGGACAGCAAGGCACATTGGAGAACCCGGGCTCTCCTGGCACATGCTGCGC
>JAEXXW010000645.1 GCA_023405565.1 Pseudomonadota bacterium | reverse complement strand
GGATCATAGGCTCCGGCGAATTGGCGAGACCGATGGAGCCCATGTCGCCGGTCGGATGCGCGCGGATGTCTCCCACGGCATCGATCACCTTGGTGCCGAGAATGGCCGATGGCAGCCACGCATTCATGGTCGAGGATTTGCCGTTCTGGCCGATGATGAGACCGTAGATCGGCTCACCCAGTTCCTTCTGCACAAGCTGCACGGCCTTCACATAATCGACGCCACGCATCTCCCATTCGGTCGTCGAGGCCGGCGCACCGATTGCCGCCGCCGTGGCGATCCAGGCGTCATCCGGCACTTCATCCATCGATACGAGTTCGGGCTTGCCGGCATTCACGGCAGCCGTGCCCAGCATGCGACCGTGATCGGCCCAACCACCTCCACCGGCCGCGAAGACAGAGCCGCCTTTTACTGCGCATTCGACATCGCGGGGACCAAGAACACGTCGCATCGGATCGA
This sequence comes from Pseudomonadota bacterium, assembly GCA_023405565.1. Lineage (GTDB taxonomy): Bacteria > Pseudomonadota > Alphaproteobacteria > Rhizobiales > Xanthobacteraceae > Pseudorhodoplanes. Next base: position 2,720 of record JAEXXW010000645.1, on the reverse strand, counting down.
ACTCCGTTCGTATGATGGCTTACTGGTTCTGCCCGTCGAGCAGCCGCACCGCCTCGAACAGCGTGGCCGCGCCGGACGCGACCTGCTCCTTCTCGGTCCACTCTTCGGGTGCGTGGCTCTTGCCGTCGCGGCAGGGAATGAACAGCATGGCGCTTGGCGCGATACGCGCGACGAAGGCCGCGTCATGTCCCGCACCGGAGGCCAGCGGCATGGTCGAAAAACCAAGCGCTTCGGCCCCGCGCTTGAGCAGATCGAGCAGATGCCTGTCGCAGATCGTCGGCGTCGTGCTCGAGAGAACGTTATATTGCGCGCGCTTTACGTGCGTGCGTTCGGCAATGGCCCGGCTTTCGGCATCGAGCGCGCCTGTGAATTCGCCGATCATGGCGTGATCCTCGGCGCGGATATCGAAGACGAGGCGCGCGCGCCCCGGCACGACATTTGACGCATTCGGCTCAATGTTGAGAATGCCGGTCGTTGCGACGAAGTGCCCCTGCTTGCGGGCGGCCAACGCGTTCGCGCGTTCGTTGACGAACAGCATCAGTTGCGCGGCGGCAAGGCTCGCATCCTTGCGATATTCCATCAGCGTCGTGCCGGCGTGATCGGCCGCACCTTCGAACACGACCTCGATGCGGGTGATGCCGACGATGGCGGTGACAAGACCGAGATCGATCCTGTTGTTCTGCAGCACCACGCCCTGTTCGATATGCAACTCGAGATAACCGGCAATATCGCTGCGCCGTGCGCGATCGAGATGCGCGACATCGCCGCCGACGCGATTGATCGCATCGGACAACTTTTCGCCCGCCGCATTCGTGTAGGCCAGCATCTTGTCATCGAGTACGCCGACCATGCCGCGGCTGCCGACACAGGACAGGCCGTATTCGCTTGGCTCCTCGGCCAGAAAGTCCACGATCTCGATGGCATGGCGCGGGGTATAGCCCGCGGCCTTCATCGCTCGCACCATTTCCAATCCGGCTAGCACGCCGGCGGGACCATCGAAACGGCCACCGGACGGCACCGTATCGGAATGTGAGCCCAGCATGATGGTTGGCGCATCGGCAACCGAGCCTTCAAGCCGGCCGATCAGGTTGGCCGCCTCATCGAGACGCACTGTAAGCCCCGCTTCCTCGAAGCGCTCCTTCAGCCATTCGCGTCCCTTGAGAAAGAGCGGCGAGAAGGACCGGCGCGTATAGGGTTTGTCGGGATCGGTGATGGCGGCCAGCGCCATCAGGTCATTCCACAGGCGATCGGTGTCAATGTGAGGCTTTGGCATCAGCTCGCGGCTTTTTGGTGCGTGTTGGCCAACGGGTAAGGCGGACGCACGAATGCGCCACTGCCTGGCTCCGCCAGCACGTTCGCGCCATCGTAAATCATTTTTCCGCGCAGGAATGTTGCAACCGGACGATACGGCAATGCGATGTCCGCATAGGGCGACCATTGCACGAAATTCTGCCCGCTGGCCGCCGGGTTATAGCGATGCGGATCATGCGCCATCACGGTGATGTCGGCGTCGCGCTCGATCTCAAGTGCGCCCTTGCGATGGGCGATGCGGAACAGTTTCGCCGGATTGGCCGCCAGCAGGCGCGCGGCCCAGGTGACCGGAAGATTGCGCTCGGTCAGCCCCTTCAGCAGCAGCGAATAGAGAACTTCGAGGCCGGGCACGCCGGACGAATTCTTCAACATGTCCGGATTGGTCTTGCGATCCTCCGACCAGCTCACGTGATCGGTCGAGACCACGGTGACATTGCCGGCGGCCAGATGCGCCCACAGGGCCTCGACCTCCCGGCGCGGACGGATCGGGGGATTGATCTTGGCCTTACCGCCCAGCCGCTTCACATCATTCTCTTCGTCGAGGATGAGATAATGAATGCAGGCTTCGATCGTCGTGTCGAAGCCCTGGCCGCGATAGGCCTTGCACAGGTCATAGCCGCGGCCGAGCGAGCAATGGACGATATGCGAGGAGCAGCCGGCCTGCGCGCCAATCTCGTAGACTTCGGCCATGGCCAGCGTTTCGCTGACCGGCGGCCGCGACATGGCATGGGCGCGATAATCGCGGATACCGGAGTCTTCGACCGCCTTGATCGCGGCGCGGACCATCTCGTCGTCTTCGTTGTGCACGCCGGCCATCAGGCCATGCGCGCCGATCTCCTTGAAGCACGCATAGAGCGTCTGCGGCGCGATGCGCGGAAAGCGCTTAGGATCGGTGCAGAAGGTGGAGAACTTGAAGGCGGCGGCGCCAGCCTCGACCATGCTGCCGATGTGCTTGGCGCCATCCTCCGGATCGATCGTCGCATACAGCGCGAAATCAACGCGGGTCTGCGCGCCGGCTTCGGCGATCTTCTGCCGCACGCGATCACCATCGCAGACGAGGAAGCCGGCATCGTACGGCATATCGACGATGGTGGTGACGCCACCGGCAGCCGCCGCGCGCGTCGACCAGATGAAATCTTCCTGATCTTTCTGCGAGCGCGAATGCACCTGCGCATCGATCGCGCCCGGCAGCACATAGGCGTTGCCGAAATCGTGGCGCTCCTTGGCCAGCGGGACCACGCCCTCGCCCACGCGCGCGACCTTGCCATCGCGGACCGCGACATGGCCGTTGTCGATGACGCGGTCTGCGGTGACGACGCGGCCGGTGACGACGAGATCGAAATCACTCATGGTTACACCCGATCTTGGTTACACCGATGCTGCAACTCAATGCGCGCCGACGAACACGT
>JAEXXW010000544.1 GCA_023405565.1 Pseudomonadota bacterium | reverse complement strand
AGGGTTTTCCCAGGACTGGCTCGCGTCCTTGACCCCACGGCTCAGGACTTCGGCCGCAGCCGTCTTGGCATAAGCCAGGTCCGACGCCGGTGGCATCTGTGCCCCCCGTTCCTCCGTGCTCCGTATCGTGACCGGAGTTGGGACCGAGCCCGTCTGCATGGACTTGTCCTCGTCCTTCCCGAACATCGCCCCGAGCTGGTAACTGGTGCTGCAGCCGGCCGAAAAACTTGCGAATATCATCGCGCCCACGCAAGACAACGGCCGGCATAGGCGCGCGAGATGCGCGGCCTTATATACAACCCGCCCGGCGGCAAAACGCGAGAACAGGCCGGCCACTCGGTACTCCACGGAATGACAGACACACCGACCATTAAAGAGACAGAACCGTTAAAGAACGATGATTCCACGACGCCGACCGGTGATTTCACCGCCAGCGCCGAGCCATTTGCTCTGTTCGCCGCCTGGCTTGACGAGGCAACGCGATCCGAACCTAACGATCCAAATGCGATGGCGGTTGCGACCGCCGGGGCGGACGGCTTTCCGGATGTCCGCATGGTGTTACTGAAAGGTTTCGACCCGAACGGCTTCGTCTTCTACACGAATCTCTACAGCGCGAAGGCGCGTGAGCTGAAAGAACGACCGGAGGCAGCGCTTCTCTTTCACTGGAAATCGCTGCGCCGCCAAGTCCGCGTGCGCGGCCGTGTCGAAGCTGTCACGGATGCCGAAGCCGATGCCTATTTCGCAACCCGTCCGCGCCTTGCGCAGATCGGCGCCTGGGCCAGCAAGCAGTCATCGCCGCTCGAAAGCCGGCACGCGTTCGAGAAAGCCATCGCACAAGTTACCGCACGCCATCCGCTTGGAACGATTCCAAGGCCGCCATTCTGGTCAGGCTTCCGTGTCGTTCCCTTGTCGATCGAGTTCTGGCACGATCGTCCATTCCGGTTGCATGACCGCATTGTTTTTGCGCGAACTGCGGACGATAAGGCGGAACCCACTAAGGCTTGGACCAAGGTTTGGACCAAGACTCGCCTTTACCCTTGAGCGGGTTTGCAGTCGATTTGAGTATTCCGGCAGGATCAACGTATGCCTTCATTGTCCGATAACGGCCCGCGCCGAACGCTGCTCCTGACCGGCGCCAGCCGTGGCATCGGTCATGCGACGGTCAAACGCTTTTCAGCGGCGGGCTGGCGCGTGATCACCTGCTCGCGTCAGGCCTTCCCGGAAAATTGTCCATGGGAGATGGGGCCGGAAGACCATATCCAGGTCGACCTCAGCGATCCCGACAACACCGCCGAGGCCATCGCGGAGATCAAACGACGGCTGCCGGACGGACAATTGAATGCGCTTGTGAACAACGCTGCGATTTCGCCAAAGGCCGAAGGCGGCACGCGGCTGAGCGCAATCGAGACGGATATCAAGGTCTGGCAACACGTGTTTCAGGTGAACTTTTTCGCTCCGATCATGCTGGCGCGCGGCCTGATCGACGAGTTGAAGGTCACCCATGGTTCGGTCGTCAACGTGACGTCGATTGCCGGCTCGCGCGTGCATCCCTTTGCCGGTGCCGCCTATGCGACGTCGAAAGCGGCACTGGCATCGCTCACGCGCGAAATGGCCGCCGATTTTGGGCCACTTGGCATTCGCGTGAATGCGATCGCGCCAGGCGAGATCGATACGGCCATCCTGTCACCGGGGACGGAGAAAATCGTCGAACAGCAGATCCCGATGCACCGGCTCGGCACACCCGACGAAGTGGCGAAGATCATCTATGTGCTGTGCACCGAGACGTCGTCCTACGTCCATGGCGCAGAAATCCACATCAATGGCGGTCAGCACGTCTAGAGCTTTCCGGCTTTGATGGAAGACGCTCTAGTAGAGCTCTGTCTTGACCGCCGTATCGTAGTGAGCGTCCAGAGCCTCAGGCGGCACATCTTTCAGCTCTGCAAGGGCGGCCAACATCGTTCCGACGCTCGGCAGCGTCTTTCTGTCGATATGACTTGCGGCGTCCCACAGCTTCGCGCGGTTGATGGCCTTGCCGCAGTGAAACAGTACCTCTTCCACCGCAACGACGATCGCGCATTTGGGCTGCCGTTGTCCCTCGGCCAGGGCGGCGAGCAGGGTCGGCTCCGTGGAGATATGTGCCCGGCCATTAATACGCAGAAAAACATCCAGCCCGGGAAACAGAAACAGCAGGGCGGCGCGGTCGTCCTCAAGCAGGTTTCGCAGGGACTCGATCCGGTTATTCCCGGGCCAGTCTGCGAAAGCCAAAGTTCGCTTGTCGAGAACGCGCACGAAGCCGGGCGGACCGCCGCGGGGCGTTGCATCCAACCCGCGATCGCTGCCCGTCGACAGGCAGAAGAATGACGCAACGCGCAGATAAGCCTGATGAAAGTGCGTCAGCTCCTGCGTCACCGCTTTCTGGATCATCGGCGATGGCGGCAAATAAAGCGCATCGAGTTCGGCCGGCTCCGAGAGGGTATTGAGTTGGGGGCGGTCCATGATGCTGTCCTGCGGGACCGGACGCGGTCCCGTAATTTCGATAGCCGTACGGTAGCGATGAACCCGTGGCGCGGCTAAGCTATCGAAGCCATTCGATAACGCAACCACGCCATGACTCGACCGCTCATTACTCCTTTCGACGCCCACTTTGAAAATGGTCAGCTCCTGTTCGCGATGGCGCATAGCGAACCGAGCGCTCTGGTTGCCGGGCCCCACAGCCATGCCTTCGGGCAGTTGGCAGGCGCTTGGCACGGTCTCCTCACGCTCGGAACGGCGTCAGGACAATGGGTCGTACCCGCCGTGCACGCCGTCTGGATGCCACCGGGCCATGTTCATTCTGGCCGTTCGCACGGCCCCTTTGACGGCTGGTGTGTCTATGTCACACCGTCGGCATGTGGAGACCTGCCTCATCGACCGGTGATCATGCGAACATCCGGTCTCCTGAGAGAGGCAGTGTTGCGCATGTCGCAGTGGACAAGCCTGCCGCTCGACACCATCCGGATGCCGCTGGCACAGGTCATTTTGAACGAAATCCGAACGCTGCCGGCTGAGAATCTCGGCCTGCCGATGCCGGACGATCCGCGCCTGCTGCGAATTGCAAATGCGCTCGCCGCCACCCCTGCTGATGATCGCGACCTCGATGCCTGGGCATCATGGGCAAGCGTCTCCACCCGAACTCTCAGCCGCCGTTTTGTTGCGGAGACCGGATTTACGTTTACCGCATGGCGCCAGCGCGCGCGCTTGCTGCGTGCTCTCGAGATGCTGGCAGAGAACATACCCGTGACGACAGTCGCACTCGATCTTGGCTATGACAGCATTAGTGCGTTTATCGCACTGTTCCGACGGACCTTTGGCGTCACGCCGGGCGAATATGTGCGGAACGCAATGACGCTGGACGTCAGCGGGTCTCTTAGAGCCACTTCTTCCACTTGAAATAAAGATACGGCAGGATCGCCGAGACGATCATCGCAATCAGCGCAGTTGGGTAGCCCGCCGCCCATTTGAGTTCCGGCATGTATTCGAAATTCATGCCATAGATGGTGCCGACCAGCGTCGGTGGCATCAACACAACAGCGACAACCGAAAACAGCTTGATGATGTTGTTCTGTTCGATGCTGACGAGCCCCAGCATCGCGTCGAGCAGAAAGGTGATACTGTTCGTCAGAAACGTCGTGTGGTCTGACAGTGATTGAACGTCGCGTTGCATCGTCTTGAGCTGCGCGCGCATTTCCTTTGACCAGCGCATATCGTCGCCTTCCTGGGCAAGAAACAGAACCAGGCGGCCAATGGAGACCAGGCTCTCGCGCACTTTCGACGTCAGATCCCCTTTTCGTCCAATCGCGTAGAGAATGCCCTGATAGACACGCGATGATCCGCCACGGCTGCGGCGCGTCTCGAAAACCTTTTGCGAGACCTGATCGACTTCCATGCCGATCCGTTCGAGAATATCGGCATTCCGATCAATGACGGCGTCGAGCAAATCCATCAGCACGGTCCGCCCGGTGACATTGGACGGGCACGCACGGCCAAGCTTGTGCCGGGTCATGGCAAAAGGGCGCGGTTCGTCGTAGCGTACGGTGACGAGGCGCTGACCGGCAAGGATAAAGGAAACAGGTGTCGTGACAGGTGACGGCGTGTCAGATTGCGACATCAGCGTCGCCGTCATGTAGCGCGCACCATTCTCGATATAGAGGCGGCTGGAAATCTCGATTTCCTGCATTTCCTCCCGGGTCGGGATCGCCACCCCGACCAGCTTTTCGACGAGGCGATCTTCCTCGATCGTCGGATTGAGGAGATCGAGCCAGACAGCAGCTTCGGGCAACCCGGCAGGGAGGCCTTTTTCACCCTCGATGACGCGTGGTTCGAGGGCTGTTCCTCGCAAAATGTAAACAGTGAGCATTCTGCCTCCGCCGTCTGCGGAGCTTACCGCAGCGCGGCGGAGTCATGGCGAGGTGCCGTGCCGACTTCAAGTTATTATTGGCTTATTATCGGCACCTCGCTGCACGACCTGGCAGCTCGATCAGTCGCGGGCCTCCACCGGAGCGTAGGCTTGGTTTTTTGTTTCGCTACGATAGGGCAAAGCTGCGACGACGGCCGAAATAGCGATCCGCCCGTAACGGCGGTCCAGATTGGCCTCGGTTTGCCGGCTTTCAAGCGACTGGCCAGAAGCCCTGGCAGTATTCATTTTATCCTCCTCAAAGATGGCATTTCATCCCACACGGGAATGAAGCCCTATGGTTTGGTTTCCAGTGGGGCGGAATTGAGCTTTCAATCGTGAGACTTGGGGGCACCCCGTCACAAACTTTAGTGATCGGAATACACGTGGAACGCCGTTGCTTTCCGGCCCTATTCCTCTACCCAATAGGGTAAACTGTCGTTTAACGGGTTTTGTGAGACGATCCTCACAAGCCCAGCCGGCGTAGCGTTATTTGGCACTCGGAAGAGTTGCGGCTTTCCAGCAACACCTTCACAGGACCAATCGCGAAGTCGGCTTACCCGCTGGATGATTCGCAATTCTTTCGGATATGGTCCGTAGGAATCTCCGCCCTGTGC
>JAEXXW010000487.1 GCA_023405565.1 Pseudomonadota bacterium | reverse complement strand
GGAAATGGGTGCGTCGATCGAGACGCTGTCCTTGCGCCAGGATGGCGGCGAAGAGGTTGCCGATCTGCGGGTCAAGGCGTCGGTCTTGCGCGGGGTCGAGGTGCCGGCATCGCGAGCCCCGTCGATGATTGACGAATATCCGATCCTCGCGGTGCTCGCGGCGTTTGCGCAGGGGCGCACGCGGATGCGGGGCTTGAGCGAATTGCGGGTGAAGGAATCCGATCGCCTTGCCGCGACGGCGGACATGCTGCGCGTCAATGGCGTTGTGGTTGAGATCGAAGGCGACGATCTGATCGTCGAGGGCAACGGAAGCGTGCCGGGCGGTGGCGTTGTCGCCACCCACATGGATCACCGGCTGGCCATGTCCGCGCTGGTGATGGGGCTCAACAGCGAAAAGCCCGTCAGCGTTGACGACGCGGCGTTCATCGCCACGAGCTTTCCGCGCTTTGTCGAATTGATGCAGGGCATGGGCGCGAAGCTCGCGCCCTGATCTTCAATAAGCATGGCGTTATCCGAAAACCGCTTCACACTTTTCGGCGCCATGCTTTGCTCACGTTACTCCGCGGCCTGAGCGAACGAGGCCGTCGCTTCGGCGGCTTCGAGCGATACCGCGACCGACTGGATGATGGCAGCATAGCGCACGCCATTCTGGATGGCGTCTTCGCTGACACCGGCGTCGCGCAGCACCTTGTCGTGGGCATCGATGCATTTGCCGCAGCCATTGATCGCCGAGACGGCGAGTGACCAGAGTTCGAAATCGGCCTTATCGACCCCCGGATTGGCGATCACGTTCATGCGCAGGCGCGCCGGCTTGGTCTCGTAAGCCTTGTTCGAGGAGATGTGCACGAAACGATAATAGATGTTGTTCATCGCCATCACAGTCGCTGCGGCTTTCGCTGCGTCGAGGGCCTGCGGCGAGAGATGTTCGCGCGCCAGCGCTTCGAACGCGCGGATCACATCGGCGTTGCGGGTCGCGATGGCACAGGCGAGGAACAGGCCATAACGCTGCTGCACCGGCAGGGCTTCGTCCGACAGCATCGACGACAGGTTGAGCTTCACATCCTTCGCGAAAGCAGGCAGCCGGTTCTTGAGGGCCTCGATCGGCACGGCATCGTCTCCTTGAAATTGATTCTGTCATTTCCATTCCCCGTTCGTCCCCGCGAATGCGGGGACCCAGAAGCTTCCAAGAAACGTCAGTGTCTGGAGCTCTGGATTTCCCGCTTGCACGGGAATGAACGGAGGATGGGTACTTCTAGAAAGCGGTGTCTCAGGCTGCCTTGAGCACGTCGCCGCCAACCTCGCGGTTGCACGGGCAGAGCTCGTCGGTCTGCAGGGCGTCGAGGACGCGCAGCGTGTCTTTCGGGTTGCGGCCGACATTGAGGTTGGTCGCGTAGACGTGCTGGATCACGTTGTCCGGATCGACGATGAAGGTGTAGCGATAGGCCACGCCTTCCGGCGAACGGATGCCGAGCTGGTCGACCAGCGAGCCCTTGGTGTCGGCGAACTGCCAGATCGGCAGCTTGTTGAGATCCTTGTGGTCACGGCGCCAGGCGAGTTTCACGAATTCATTGTCGGTCGAGCCGCCGAGCACGACGGCGTCGCGGTCCGAGAAGTCGCCGGCGAGGCGAGCAAATTCGGCAATCTCGGTCGGGCATACGAAGGTGAAGTCCTTCGGATAGAAGAACACGATCTTCCACTTGCCTGGGAAGCTGGCCTCGGTGATTTCCTCGAATGCGGACTGACCATTTTCTTCGTGGGCATTGAAGCCGGGCTTCACGCCAGTGATGGAAAACGAGGGGAGCTTGTCTCCGATGCCGAGCATTTCGCGTACCTTTACCGATTTTGAGTTGCGTATTGTGAAAATTTCGCGGGATTGTTGCGATGCAATAAATAATATTGCTTCGCACAATCATCAGTCCAGTAGGTTTTATTTATCAGATCGATAAGATAATCTTATCTTCCTGATGTTGGCTTGGTTTGCTTCGTCTGAAAGGCTAGACGGCGCTGTGCGAAAGCATGGTTCATAACGAGCGCTTTGGGTTTGATCAGGCTCAAACGAATGAGCTGGAGGGGATTTTGATCATCGCCATTGATGGTCCAGCAGCGTCCGGCAAGGGCACGCTCGCCAAGCGGATCGCCGCGCATTACGGCTTTCGTCATCTCGACAGCGGCTTGCTCTATAGAGGGGTCGGCATGGCTGTCGTGGCTGGCGGTGCCGCGCTCGACGACAGGGCGGCCGCCATTGCCGCCGCCAAAGCCTATGATCCCGGCCGTTTTCCCGAGGACGACTTGAAGTCGGATGAGGTGGCCAAGGCCGCTTCGATCGTCGCCGCGATACCGGAAGTCCGGACCGCCCTGATTGCGCTGCAACGGACCTTCGCCCAATCCAAGCCGGGTGCCGTGATTGATGGCCGAGACATCGGTACGGTCATTGCGCCGGAGGCCGAGGTCAAAATTTATGTGACGGCCACCGCCGAGGAGCGTGCCGGCCGGCGGGTGCGGGAGTTGCGGGGCCGTGGGGCACAGGTGGACGAAGCCGCCGTCCTGGCCGACATCCAGGCGCGCGATGACCGGGACACGAAGCGCGCCGTAGCTCCATTGAAGCCTGCGCCCGATGCGATCTTGCTGGATACGACCTATTTAGGTATAGACGCTGCTGTCCGGGCCGCCATCGATATTGTCGAGGCCGTCCGAGCGGGCCGAAGGCCGGCTTAACCGCCCTTCGTCTTTGGAGGATCGCCCGCTCCGCCGCCTCTTCCGGAGGCCCAGGACACAGCAATCATCGTTTCGATCGAACGGCTCAACGCGCCGGTCCGCTCTGTATGGAGCGGTGTCAAAGGTCTTGCGGGGCCTTTGGCCCGTACGTTCGAAACTCCCTTAATCGAATAGGCGCACCGCTATCAGGAGAGTTCATGGCCCAGGCTGCTGCTACGCCCTCGCGTGAAGATTTTGCCGCGATGCTCGAAGAATCCTTCACCCAGGGAAACCTGCATGAAGGTTCGGTGATCAAAGGAACTGTTGTCGGTATCGAAAAGGACGTCGCGATCATCGACGTCGGACTGAAGACCGAAGGCCGCGTTCAATTGCGCGAATTCACCGGACCCGGCCGCGGCAACGAGATCAAGGTCGGTGACGAGGTCGAGGTTTACCTGGAGCGCGTTGAGAATGCGCTCGGTGAAGCCGTCCTGTCCCGCGACAAGGCACGGCGCGAAGAGAGCTGGGGCAAGCTCGAAGGCGCCTTCAAGAACAACGAGAAGGTGCAGGGCACCATCTTCAATCAGGTCAAGGGTGGCTTCACCGTCGATCTCGACGGCGCCGTGGCCTTCCTGCCGCGTTCACAGGTCGACATCCGTCCGATCCGCGATGTCAGCCCGCTGATGAACAACCTGCAATACTTCCAGATCCTGAAGATGGATCGCCGCCGCGGCAACATCGTCGTGTCGCGCCGCACGGTGCTGGAAGAGACGCGGGCCGAACAGCGCCAGGAACTGGTGCAGAACCTCGAAGAAGGTCAGGTCATCGACGGCGTGGTCAAGAACATCACCGATTACGGTGCGTTCGTGGACCTCGGCGGCATCGACGGCCTGCTGCATGTCACCGATATCGCGTGGCGTCGTGTCAATCACCCGACCGAAGTGCTCAATATCGGTCAGACCGTGAAAGTGAAGATCATCAAGATCAATCACGACACGCACCGCATCTCGCTCGGCATGAAGCAACTGCTCGACGATCCGTGGCAGGGCATCGAGGCCAAGTATCCGCTCAATGGCCGCTTCACCGGTCGCGTGACCAATATCACCGATTACGGTGCATTCGTTGAACTGGAGCCGGGCATCGAAGGCCTGATCCACGTCTCCGAAATGTCCTGGACGAAGAAGAACGTTCATCCGGGCAAGATCGTCTCGACCTCGCAGGAAGTCGAAGTGCAGATCCTCGAAGTCGACTCGGTCAAGCGCCGCATTTCGCTCGGTCTCAAGCAGACCATGCGCAATCCGTGGGAAGTCTTTGTCGAAAAGTACCCGCCCGGATCGATCGTCGAAGGCGAAGTCAAGAACAAGACCGAGTTCGGTCTGTTCCTCGGCCTCGACGGCGATGTGGACGGCATGGTCCATCTCTCCGACCTCGACTGGAAGCGTCCGGGCGAGCAGGTGATCGACGAATACAAGAAGGGCGACATGGTGCGTGCGACCGTTCTTGACGTCGATGTCGAGAAGGAGCGCATCTCGCTTGGCGTGAAGCAGCTCGCAGGCGACCCGATGGAAGAGGGGGCGGCTGGCGAACTGAAGAAGGGCGACGTCGTGACCTGCGAAGTCATCGACGTGAAGGAAGGTGGGCTCGACGTGAAGATCGTCGGTACCGACCTCGAGACCTTCATCCGTCGTGCAGACCTTGCCCGCGACCGTGGCGACCAGAGGACCGAGCGGTTCCAGGTCGGCCAGAAGGTCGATGCCCGCGTGACGCAGTTCGATCGCAAGGCCCGCAAGGTGCAGGTGTCGATCAAGGCGCTGGAAGTCGCGGAAGAGAAGGAAGCCATCGCGCAATACGGTTCCTCCGATTCCGGCGCGACGCTCGGCGACATTCTCGGTACGGCGCTCAAGCGCGCCGGCGAGAAGTCCGAGTAACCGGACACGCAGTCACTGGACACAGAGTCCTGCGACAAACAGAACCCCCGGTGCCTGCACCGGGGGTTCATTTTTTTGCCCAAGGAAACGGCTAAAAAATTGCTCCGTTGCAAGCTTTTGCGAGGCAGCTTTTGCCAATCGTGAAGGATTGATCGGGTTTAGTGCGACAGCGCGCTATACTTTGCGCATTCGAAAACCAATGGGAGCGAAGCCATGTCGCTCGATTCTCGCCCGCTCGATGCGGACCAGATCGTGGACCGCCGCCGTCTGCGGCGTAAACTGACTTTCTGGCGGGTGCTGACGGTGCTTGTCGCTGTTGCCGCCATCGGTGCCGTTGTCGCGATGTCGCGGTCCGGCAGCATGAGCAGTTCGACGTCCGGCGCGATCGCACGCGTGACGATTTCAGGATTGATCCGCGGCAATCAGGAGCGGGTGGAGGCGATCGAGAGGTTATCCAATTCCAGCGCCAAGGCGGTGATCGTCCATATCGACAGCCCGGGCGGTACCACGTCGGGCTCAGAACAGCTTTATGATTCGCTGCGGCGCCTGAAAGCCAAGAAGCCGATGGTGGTGGTGGTGGATGGGCTCTGCGCATCCGGCGGCTATATCGCGGCGATGGCGTCGGATCACATCATCGCGCAGAGCGCATCGCTGGTCGGATCGATTGGTGTGCTGATCCAGTATCCCAACTTCACGGACCTTCTGAAGACGGTGGGGGTCAAGGTGGAGGATGTGAAGTCGTCGCCGCTCAAGGCCGCGCCGAACGGCTTCGAGCCGACCTCTCCCGAAGCGCGGGCGGCGCTCGCCTCGATCGTCATGGACTCCTATAATTGGTTCAAGGATCTGGTCAGCCGCAGCCGCAAGCTTGAGGGCGAGGCGCTGGACAAGGTCGCCGACGGGCGCGTTTTTACCGGCCGGCAGGCGCTCGAACTCAAACTGATCGACCAGCTCGGTGATGAGAGGACCGCAATCGAGTGGCTGGCCAAGGAAAAGGGCATAGATCCGAAGACCCCGGTTCGGGATTATCGCCTGCGCTCCCGCCTCTCGGACTTCTCCTTCATCCGTCTGACTGCCGTGATGGCACTCGACGGGATGGGGCTCGACGGTTTCGCGCGGAGCCTGGAGCAGTCCGGCGCGTTTGCGGCGGCAGAGCGGCTTAATCTTGACGGTCTGCTGGCGCTTTGGCACCCTTCACCCTCGAATTGAGGCGCATCCGGCTTCCCACGAGAAGCCGGGTTTCATGAGCAAGACATCACCGGGCGGGGCGGATGATCAAATCGGATTTGGTGACCAAGATCGCGGCGCAGAATCCGCATCTCTATCAGCGTGACGTCGAGAATATCGTCAATGCGATCCTCAACGAGATCACGGCGGCGATGGCCCGCGGCGATCGTGTCGAATTGCGCGGCTTCGGTGCATTCTCGGTCAAGCATCGTCCGGCCCGGACCGGCCGCAACCCGCGGACGGGAGAGCATGTCTCGGTGGAAAAGAAATCCGTGCCGTTCTTCAAGACCGGTAAAGAGATGCGGGAGCGCCTGAACAAGGACGCGTGATTTTCGCATCCGTTTACGGCTTGATGTTACGATCGTGGCCGGGCCAATGCGCGAAGCTTGCCTTTGCGTTGTGATGTCCCGGCCATAATCTTTTGAGGCGGATGAAAGATGGTTCGAAAGCTCGTCTTCTGGCTCGTGCTGGTGCCGCTGGCGATCATCATCCTGATGTTCGCAGTCGCCAATCGTGAGATCGTGACGGTCTCGTTTGACCCCTTCAGTTCGACCAATCCGGCAGCCGCCGTCAGCGTGCCGCTGTTCGTGCTGATCTTTATCCTCGTCATTCTCGGTGTCATCATCGGCGGCGTGGCGACATGGATGCGGCAGGGGGCGTATCGCCGCGCGGCGCGTTCGCGCGAGTCGGATGTCTATGCATTGCGCCGGGAGATCGAAACATTGAACGCTCGACTGGCCCATGGGCCGGATGACGCGGCCTCCAGTCACGCAGCGCGGCTGGGCTATCGCCCGCCATTCGGCGGGTGACGCGCCATGCGGATCGTCTCGGCCGACGATATCCAGAATGTCCTGACCTATCGCGGTCTGATCGATGCGCTGGCCGATGCCTTCAAGAGCAAAAGTGACATCGTCGTTCCGGCGCGCCACCATCACACCATTCCCCAACCTGGCGCTGACGCAACATTGTTATTGATGCCGGCCTGGGGCGATGGCGAGGAGCGCTATATCGGCTGCAAGATCGTCACCGTGTTTCCGGACAATGCGAAAGTGCAGCGGCCTTCGGTGCATGGGCAATATCTGCTCCTGTCGGGCGAGACCGGTGAGCCACTGGCGATGATCGACGGCCGCACGCTGACAGCCTGGCGCACGGCTTGCGCCTCCGCGCTGGCGGCCCGTTATCTGGCCCGTGAGGATGCGTCGCATCTCGTCATGGTCGGCGCCGGCGCGCTCGCGCCGCATCTCATCCGAGCCCATGCCAGCGTTCGCCCGATCAAGCGCGTGACATTGTGGAACCGGACGCGGGCCCGCGCGATCTCGCTCGGCTTCGGTATTGCTGTCGCCGGGATCGAGGTCGATATCGCCGAGACGCTCGAAGAGGCGGTCAAGGAAGCCGACATCGTGTCTTGCGCCACGCTGTCGTCGGAGCCCCTCATCAAGGGCGCCTGGCTGAAGAAGGGCACGCATCTTGACCTGGTCGGCGGCTTCACGCCGAAAATGCGCGAGGCCGACGATCAGGCCGTGAAGCGCGCGAGGATTTTTGTCGATACCCGTGCCGGCGCGGCGAAAGAGGCCGGCGATATCGTCGTGCCGACCCGAAAGAAGATCATCGATGCCAAGGCGATCAAGGGCGACCTGTTCGACCTGACGCGTGGCAAGGTGAAGGGCCGCACATCGGCATCACAGATCACGCTGTTCAAGTCGGTGGGATCGGCCATCGAGGACCTCGCTGCTGCCATGCTGGTGTGGAAGGCGTTGACGAGGTGAGGGCAGACAAGCCCGTCCGCCCGCGCTAGAACCCCGTCACCCAAAGTGACCCTTGCATGACGACCCTTGTGAAAATCTGCGGCCTTCGGACCGCTGAGGCGCTGGACGCCGCGCTGGATGCGCAGGCCGATTTCGTCGGCTTCGTGTTTTTTCCGCCGTCGCCGCGTCATATCGCGTTCGATGATGCGCGCACGCTTGGGGTGCGGGCGCGGTCGCGGGCGCAGACAGTGGCACTGACGGTCGATGCCGACGATGCCCTGCATGAGGCGATCGTTGCTGCGCTGCAACCTGACATGCTGCAGCTTCACGGCAAGGAAACGCCGGAGCGGGTGGCGCTCCTGCGGGAAAAGTTCGGCCGGCCGGTGATGAAGGCGTTGCCGGTCGAGACGCGGGCCGATCTTGCCGTGGTGCCGCGCTATGCCGGTGTTGCCGACTGGCTGTTGTTCGATGCACGCGCCCCGAAGGATGCCACGCGGCCCGGCGGCCTCGGCCGTGCCTTCGACTGGGCTTTGCTGAAAGCGCTTGATCCGGGCCTGCGCTTCATGCTTTCCGGTGGCCTCGATCCGGCGAATGTCGCCGAGGCGTTGACCATCACTCGGGCACCGGCGGTGGATGTATCGTCAGGCGTTGAGGGCAGCCCGGGCGTCAAGGATCCGGACAAAATCCGTGCCTTCATCCGTGCCGCGCGTTCCGTGAGCGCAGCGGCGAAGATTGCAAGCAGCGCAACGTGAACGGCGCGAGATCGTGAGCAGCGCAAATCGTGAGAAGCGTATGAGCATTCAGCAGCCCAATTCCTTCCGTACTGGTCCCGACGAGACCGGGCATTTCGGAATCTTCGGCGGCCGTTTCGTTGCCGAAACGCTGATGCCGCTGATCCTCGATCTGGAAAAGGCGTATGCCGAGGCCAAAAAAGATCCGGCCTTCCAGAAGGAGATGGATCATTATCTCGCGCATTATGTCGGGCGGCCGAGCCCGCTTTATTACGCCGAGCGCCTGACGCAGCATCTGGGCGGCGCAAAGATCTATTTCAAGCGCGAAGAGCTGAACCACACCGGTGCGCACAAGGTGAACAATGTGCTCGGCCAGATCATGGTCGCGCGCCGCATGGGCAAGACGCGCATCATCGCCGAGACTGGCGCCGGCATGCATGGCGTGGCGACGGCGACATTGTGCGCGCGTTTCGGTTTGCCGTGCGTCGTCTACATG
>JAEXXW010000409.1 GCA_023405565.1 Pseudomonadota bacterium | reverse complement strand
AGCCAGTTCTGCTCCGGCGCTGGCCGCGCTTCGCGCCGGTGGCGTCAACCGCATCGTCATGATGACAGGTGACCGCAGGCCGGTGGCCTTACGCATCGGTGCGGAACTTGGCCTTGCTCCCGATGCGGTTCATGCCGAGATGCTGCCGCAGGACAAGGTGCTCCAGGTCGGCGACCTCGCGCGTGATGGCAAGGTCGCGTTCGTCGGCGATGGCGTCAACGATGCCGCCGCATTGGCTCGTGCCGATGTCGGTATCGCGATGGGGGCAGCGGGGTCGGACGTCGCACTGCAGGCCGCCGACGTCGCCCTGCTGTCAGAAGACATGAAGAAGCTGGCCGATGCGCACCGTCTGGCACGCAGGACGGCTGCGATCATCCGGCAGAACCTCGTCGTCGCAATCGGCGCCATGCTGGTGCTGGTGACCGGCGGCCTGTTCTTCGATCTGCCACTTCCGCTCGCGGTGATCGGACACGAAGGCGGTACCGTTCTGGTCGTGCTGAATGGTCTGCGCCTGCTGTCGGACGGGATACGCGGTGGTGATGGGAGTGCTCCCGTTCAACGCCAGCCCGATCCTCCGACCTCAGTGCGCCCAGAGTTCCCATCGCGGACAACATCGCCCACCGCATCGTGACGTAGCCTGGCAGCGAATGCGTGGACGCCAGATCTTCTCCAGCCACGGAAACCCGCGAAGGATCGCACAAAGGTGCGACGTTCCTGGATTCCACCGAGAATGTGCTATCCGAGATCCACGTCTTCGTCCGCAGCAAGGCGCCCGGCGCACGCATGGCGCTGCTGTCGCGCAAGCGGGCGCAGTTGATTCCCTATCAGATCCTGCTGGCGCGCGATGACATTCCGTTTTGCGCCGCCGAAGACCTGCACCTTTTCCTCTCCGAGACCTTCGATAGGCTGCTTGGAGCGCTGAGGACGCGGACCATGGCGGGGCTGGGCGTGGCGGTGCCAACTATCGTAGACGATGTGATGGCGCTCTGTAATTCGGTCCAACGCTATCCGCTGCGCAAGGCGGAAGCAGATGCGATGGCGCGCCACATCCGGCTGGCGCGGCCGAAATCCTACGACGCAGCGATCGACCAGTTGGAGACCTATGGCGGCCCGATCCGTGGGCAGAGCGACGAAGGCGCGACGGCGGCCAACTTCGCCATCAAGCTGCGCCAGCTGATCCATGCGCCGACAGTGCGCGCTGCGATAGAGGCACTTCAGAACCTTTATTCCGGTTTCCGGCAGGACTATGGGCGCGGCGCTGAGGACATTTTCCTAGCCGATCCGCCCTTTCTCTATCTCGTCGAATTCTCGGAACGCTATGGCACCGACTTCCAGGCCTTCGTTGACGATCTGGAAAAGGCCAAGGACACGCTGGTCAAGCTACCCGGAATGGACAGCGACATCGATAGCGACGTCTGGAAGAAGCCTGTGCACCTGATGACGGCGCTGCGCGCCAAGGGCCGCGAGTTCGACACCGTGGTCATGCTCGACGTCGTCGACGGCATCTGGCCGCTCCGCTATGCCAATGACGAGCGCAAGCTCGAGAGCGAACGGCGGCTGTTAGAGCTGGCTCGGTTGATCTGAACTATTTTGGCGCTGTCGCTAAGTGGGTTTCAGCCTTGGTTATGCCACCGCCGGGATTGGCGGCAGCGCGTTGAAGTAGGCGTGGTCCGGCGTCTGGCGTCCCAAGCCCTGATGAGGCCTCCGGGTGTTGAAGAAGTCGAGATACCGGCCGATCGAGGCACGGGCCTCCGACACGCTGGCATAGGCGCGCAGATAGACCTCCTCGTATTTGACTGATTTCCAGAGGCGTTCGACGAAGACGTTGTCGCGCCAGGCACCCTTGCCGTCCATGCTGATCCTGATGTCGGCTGCGATCAGCAGGCCGGTGAACTCGCGGCTGGTGAACTGCGAGCCCTGGTCCGTATTGAAGATCTCCGGCTTGCCGAAGCGGGCCATGGCGTCCTCGACCGCCTCGATGCAGAAGGCGGTGTCCATCGTGATCGAGAGCCGCCAGGCCAGGACCTTGCGGCTGAACCAGTCGACGACGGCGGCGAGATAGACGAAGCCACGCGCCATCGGGATGTAGGTGATGTCCATCGCCCAGACCTGGTTGGGACGCGTCACTGGCAGCTTGCGCAGCAGGTAGGGGAAGATCGCGTGCCCCGGCACCCGCTTCGAGGTCCTCGGTCTGCGATAGAGCGCCTCGATCCCCATGCGCTTCATCAGCGTGGCGACGTGCAGGCGCCCGGCGACATGACCCTCGGCATTGAGAAGCCCCTGCAACATCCGGCTGCCGGCGAAGGGATATTCCAGATGCAGCGCATCGATCCGGCGCATCAGAGCCAGATCGGCAGCCGGAACCGCGCGGGGCAGATAGTAGACGCTGCCCCGGCTGATCCCCAGCACCTTCGCCTGCCGGCTGAGCGGCAGGTCGTGATGACGGTCGATCATCGCTTTGCGCTCAGAAGGCCGGCCTTCCCGAGCGCGCCGGACTGTCAACGGCGGTCGGATTCCAGGCCATCGTGGCGGAGTAAAAGCAG
>JAEXXW010000404.1 GCA_023405565.1 Pseudomonadota bacterium | reverse complement strand
TGAGGGTGTGCTGTTCGAGAGCCGCGTCTTCCATTCGTTGTTCTCGACGGTCGATCAGAAGGAAGGCATGACGGCCTTTGTCGAAAAGCGCCCGGCGAAGTTTGAGAATAAGTAGTCGCTTCATCGGAAATGATTAGCCGGTCATCCCTGCCAACGGGCCGCGCTTGCGCGCGCCCAATGACAGGCCCCGGCGGGGACCCAGATTATTTGCTGGATTCCCGCCTTCGTGGGAATGAGCGGAGATCGTGTTCTCTTGGCTATAGTGTTCTCGTGGCTAGCGAGCGTTACTTCCGCACGCACACCACGCGCACGATCGCGTTCTTCGCGGCAGTCATGTCGCTTTTGCCGATCGCAGGATAAACGCCTGCGCCATCGAGAAACTTGCGGATCGTGGTCGTCGGAATGAATGACGGCTGTTTGGCTGTCGTCGCTTCGTTCGCGGCGATCATGCCGACGAATTGCCCCTGTCCGTCGAAGGCGCCGCCGCCGGTGAAGCCGCGTAACGGCCGCGTGTCCATCAGTACACGCGATCCATCGACGCCGCGCAGCCTGGCATTTGTGCTTGTCACATCGCGCGCGCCGGCCTGCGCTTCCGGTGTGGCGATGCCGAGCAGTGTCAGGTCCGTAGTCTTCGGGGCCTCGGAGGAGAAGGCCAGGGACTTGAGGTTGCGTGCGCCGTTGACCTGCAGCAACGTCAGATCGGTTGCCCTGTCGTCGATGATACGATCGGCGCGGCCAAGCCCGGCGATGACGATGGTCTGACAGTCGCTGGTCAATTGACGGTCTGTGACGACATGGCCGAATTGTGTGACGACGATGCCCGAGCCATATTGCACCTTACGGGTTGTCGACGCTGTCGTCGCATCGCCGAACGGAATGAAGGCGTTGGTCATCGTGTCGACCATGGGCAGAAGAATGCCCTCCATCGCCTGATCGTAGAGGATCGTCAGTCCGCGTGCTTCATTGTCTTTCATGAAGACGCGGACATGAAATCTCTTCAGGCCTTGCAGGCCCGAGATCAGAAACGAATTGCCTTGCAGCGATGACGATTCGACGCGCCGCGAGGCGGGCTTTTTCTTCAGATCCTCGAACAGCTCGCTGAGGGTCGCGCCGGCCATTTTTTCGCGGAAGGTCTCGATCTGGATTTCGCCCCGCGCGGAGGACCAGCGTGTGCCGGTGGCACTTGTTTCGGTTTGCGGGACGAGTTTGGACGGAATGCCAAGGCGTACGCCCGGCGTTGCGTCGTCTTCCACCAGTCGCCAGCCGATATAATCCTTCCTGGTGCGTGTGGCGGAAGCCAGAAGCTGCCGCTGATCCGGCGTGATAATGCCGGTATCCTCGAACTTGTTACGGCGTTGGAAGGCTCGAACTGCGGTTATGGCGCGGTCGCTGAAATCCGGATCGGCAGCGCCGACAAGATCGCCCGACCAGATCAGGTCCGATTGGATCGCCAGCCGTTCGGCGACCGGCATGGTTGTGTAGGCGTCGCGCTGGACCTGAGTGACAGGAGAGGATACAGGCGCGGCCGTCTCCTCGTTTTTGTCAGTCTTTTTAGCGGCCTTCTTGGCAGCCTTTTTCTCAGGCGCTGGCTTATTCTCGGGCGTGGATTTGGGAGCGGTCGAAGTCGTCCCCGGCTTGGCCGCCGGTTGTTGTTTTTGTTCCGGTGCAGGGGCTGCGCTTTGAGCCGAGGCTTGCGATATGAATGCAAGCGCAACCATGGTGGTCCATGTCGCAAAACGCATTTCGATATACCCTCAACCGTTCTGCGGGCAGGATGGCCCGGCGATTTGCAATTGCGCAAGACCTTGAAGGCAGCATCGCACAACAGATGCAATGAGGAATGTGGAGGAACCGGCGATGCTGACCCCCGATGAACTGGAACGCTACGCACGGCACATCGTCATACGCGAGGTGGGCGGCCCCGGGCAGCAGGCCCTGAAAAAGGCGCGTGTGCTGGTGATCGGTGCCGGCGGACTTGGCGCGCCGGTACTGCTTTATCTTGCGGCGGCCGGCATCGGCACGCTGGGTATCGTCGACGACGATCTCGTGTCGCTGTCCAATCTGCAGCGGCAGGTGGTGCATGCAACGCCCGATATCGGCGACGCCAAGGTGGACAGCGCGGCGGGCGCGATCGGGCGGCTCAATCCGCATGTGACAGTGGATCGTCATCCGGTGCGCATCGTGGCAGCCAACGCGCTGGATCTGATCGGACAATATGATCTTGTGATCGATGGTTCGGATAACTTCGCGACCCGCTACCTCGTGTCGGATGCCTGTTATCTCGCCGGCAAGCCGCTGATCACCGGCGCGCTCGGTGTTTTCGATGCAGCATTGACGACATTGCGCCCGCATGAGCGGGATGCGAATGGCAATCCCAATCCGACTTATCGTTGTCTTTTCCCCGAGCCGCCGCCGGCAGGCTCCATTCCCGCCTGTTCGGAAGCAGGCATTCTCGGGGCGCTGCCAGGCATTCTCGGTTCGATGATGGCACTGGAAACGATCCGCGAGATCGTCGGCTTCGGTGAGGGACTGGTCGGACGGCTGCTGATGGTTGATGCGCGCTCGCTGCGCTTCGAGACGCTGAGCTATGCATGGGATCCGGACAATCCACTCAACGGCAAAACGCCGTCGATCAAGGATCTGTCGATTCACGAATGAGATTCGTTGTCATTCCGGGCGTGTGAGTGCGCGCCGGAATGATAAAGTGATCAATCCGCCGGCTTGGTCCAGCTTGCGACGGTCACTGCGCCCTTCATTACCGACCAGCGATTGTCGACACTGGTATTGGGCACGAGCCGATAACAGGTGCCGGGCGTGCCGGCCTTCCAGGAGGTGCAGAAACCTTCCTTCACCACCTTCCAGGTGCCTTCAGACTTTTCCGTCGGCTCGCCGGCCTTCTTGATGGGTTCGCGGGTGGCCTTGCCGTCCGGTGTGAACACCATGGTGAAGCGCTGGCGTGTGGTGCTGGTGGCGACAAACGGCTTGCCGTTGAAGAACATCGCCTTGATCTGGGGGCCATCGAGCGCCTGAGCGGACGCCGGGACATACAGAAGCGGAAGCACCGCAAGGGACAACAGGATG
>JAEXXW010000391.1 GCA_023405565.1 Pseudomonadota bacterium | reverse complement strand
CAGCACGCGATCTTCGTCGTTGGCGACGTCCTTGGTCTGCGCCCAGTAGGGGAACATATTCTTCGTGGCAAGGTCGTCATAGAGCCCTTTAAGGGCAGCATCACGGTTCGGCAGGCGATGGACGTTGCTAGGCGCGTTCATGATCTCTGTCTCCGCCAAGGGGCATGTAAGGTCACAAAAACGTAGCAAAGGCCCCTCGACGGTCAATTGCGTTATTCGCACCAGTTGGCATAAATGGTCCGCATTGGTATACTTTTTCGGATCGGCAAATTTCGCTGCGGTGCTGCCGCAACGGACAAGGAATCGCGATGGACCATGCAACGCATGACGTTCTCCCGGCGCGTAATAAACCGCGCGAGGATATGACTCAGGCTGAATCGCGACTGCATTATCGCGACGCCGCAGAACGGATCCGCGGGATCATCGATGGCGGCCGGCTCAGCGGACCGGGACGATTGGGCGCCGGTCGGTTGCCGTCGGAACGGGAACTTGCCCAAACGCTGGGCGTCAGCCGACGCGTGTTGCGTCAGGCATTGGGCTTGCTGGAGGCGGAAGGCCGTATCAGCCGCCAGCATGGCCGCGGCACATTCGCAACCGATGCACGGCATGCACAGCAAACACTCGTGCATGAAATGTCGCGCCTGACCAATCCGATCGATACACTCGAGGCGCGGCTTGCGATCGAACCCATGCAGGCGCGTCTGGCAGCCCTGCGCGCGACCGCTGGCGACATCGATCGCCTGTTCGAAGCAGCCGAGGCAAGCCGGGATGCAAAAGACCCCCTCTCCTACGAGAAAGCCGATGCGGCGTTTCACCGGCGCGTTTCAGCAGCCGCGCGTAATCCGCTGCTGATCGCGATCTTCGATGCCATGCTGGAAACAGCCTTGGACGGAAGCTGGCGGCACGGGCGCGAGACTGCGCATTGCATCAACAACCAGGCGGTTTACGCGGCAGAACACCGCAAGATTGCTGCGGCCATTTCAGAACGCAATGCCGCACAGGCCGAACAGGCGATGCGTCAGCATCTTATTTCCGTGCAGAAGCGACTGATCGAGCACGCCTTCCCTGGGGCTCTGTCGGAGTAACCCTTCCTGTCATTGCCGGGCTTGCCCCGGCAATCCATCGTTTCAAACAAACATTTTTTGCTTGATGGATGCGCGGATCAAGCCCGCGCATGACCTCTGTGTTTCAGAGCAAATTCAGCCAGCAATTCCTTGCGGAATTTCCGGTCGCGCTTGAGATGCCATTCGCGGCTCATGGCATCCTTGCGTGTTTCGAAACGTTCCGAATGCAGCAGCAACCATACGCGCCCGCGTGTCGTGCGCGCACCGGTGCCGGCGTTGTGCTGTTTCAGCCGCCGCTCGATATCGAGCGTCCAGCCGACATAGGAAATCGGACCACGCGGCGTGGTGCAGCCAAGGACATAGACGAAGGGCATGGACTTGTTCGTGTGCGTAATGGCCGCGATTGTCGCGTCCAAAACTTAAATGATTCTTGGTGTTTCGCGCCGCCGGGGACGACAGCGCCGGTATAAATTCCTCATATCCGCGACAAGCAAACCGGCCCAGAAATGACATAAAGGCCGTGCGAATAGGGCCGGGAAATACGCTTCAAACTTGCATCGCCGAGCCTTTGGAACCTAGATTTCAGTGTCGTATATCGGCGGACACCAGCGATTCGACCACGTCCATGATCACACGCAATCATTTTGTCGGACTTTCGTGTCTTGCCGCCTTTTCGTTGCTGGCCCTGGCCGTCTGCAACGCACCGACAGCGGCGCAAACAATTCGGCAGAGAGCAGCGCTTCCGACGTCACAATGCGACGTCGGCAAGTTCCGTCTTGTCCTCGATGTCGGCCATACACCGGAAATTCCGGGTGCGATCAGTGCGCGCGGCGACACCGAATATAATTTCAATCTGCGGCTCGCCCATGTGATCAAGCGCAAGCTTGAAGAATCGGGATTTTCCCGCACGACCCTCCTGCTCGGCACTGGTGAGGCCATCCCAAGCCTCGTACGCCGTGTTTCGCAAGCCAACGCGATGACGGCGGACCTGTTGCTGTCGATCCACCACGATTCCGTTCCGCAAGTTTTCAAGACGAAATGGATCTACGAGGGCAAGGATCTTGAATACAGCGACCGCTTCAAAGGCCATTCCATTTTCGTGTCAAAAGACAATGTGAATTATCAGCAAAGCGTCGCCTTTGCACAATTGCTCGGTGCGCGGCTCAAGGCGCGCGGCATGCAATACACGCCGCATTACACGGAAAGCTTTATGGGCGCACGGCGCCGCACGCTGGTCGATGCCGAGAATGGCGTGTATCGCTACGACCAGCTCGTGATTCTTCGCGCAACGCAAATGCCGTCGGTGCTGCTGGAAGCCGGCTCCATCGTCAATCGCGACGAGGAGTTGCTAATGGCGAAGGAAGAGCACCAGGCGCAGATTGCGGATGCGGTCACTGAAGCCGTCGGCGCCTTCTGTACACAGAAGGCGACACAGACCGCCAAGGTCACGACGCCGCGGTGATTGAAACGGCCTCAGCCGAGGTCGTGCCGCCGTAGAAAATCGATCACCAGATCCCGGCACGCCTGCGGTTCTTCCAGTTGCAGGAAATGCGTCGTGTCCGGCACCATCGCATAATCGATGCCCATCTCCTCATGCGCAGCCCTGGCCGTGAAAGCGGCGGGGCTTGCATGTGGAGAACCCGGATCGCCGGCGATGATCATGAACGGCACCGATACGTCCTTTATGCCCGTGTATTGGGTCGGATCGACATTCTCGCGGAAGATGCGCGCTTCAAGCTCCGGCGGACAGCACAATGTCCAACGCCCGTCTTCCATTGGCCGCAAGGTGTGCCGCGCCAATAGTC
>JAEXXW010000363.1 GCA_023405565.1 Pseudomonadota bacterium | reverse complement strand
ATTTTTTCCGATCGGTTTTTGGATGCAGAACGTGGTGATCAGCCCGTTGCAGGGTGGTTTGACCGATTTGCGCAAGCAAATAACTCGCATGTTCATCAACACGAGAACGGAATCCGATCGATATCTCTGACGAGCGGCCAACCAATACCCTGGTCCGAGTTCGAAGTCTGGCTGCGAAAAATTCGGATAAAGTATGGCCGTTCGCTACTGCGGACCAAGGCGATCGTAAATCGAACGGGCAGCGATCGCCCGGTGGTGGTCCACGCGGTTGAACATGTGGCGCATGTTCCGGTTGAGCTCGACAAATGGCCTGGTGCGGATCGTCGAACGCGTCTTGTCCTCATTGGCCAAGACATTGACATCGCCGAGATAGAACGAAGCTGGCGTTCTTTTTTGCAATTCGTCGACGAAAAGAGTCCGTCATAATATCCACAGGATGCTAAAACGTGCGTGCAATTGACGTCCATGTTCACCCCATGAATGAGTCCTTCTCGGCTGCCGGAAGTCCGTATCTGCCGGCTGCTCGCCGATTATTTCGCGGCAAGTGGGATGCCAAATCTGACGAAGAAATCGCGGAAGATTTCAGGCGGGACGATTGTCTGGCTATTCCGATTGCATGGGACGCTCAACACGGTGCTGGTGGCGGTGTCGTCACCAATCAGGAGATTGCCGATCTTAGCAAGCGCTTTCCGGACGTATTTCTGCCAGGTTGGGCGATGGTTGATCCATGGCGCGGTCGTGCCGGGTTGGATCTGATCGAACATGCGATCAGGGATCTCGGCATGATGGGTGTGAAGTATCAGCCACCGATGCAGCGCTTTGCTCCCGATGATCGCATCTTTTATCCAATATGGGATTTACTTCAGTCACTGGGTGCTCCAGCGCTCATTCATTGCGGTACGACTGCAATGGGTGTCGGGGAGCCCGGCGGTTTGGGGTACAAACTCGATTATGGTCGGCCGATCCGCCTGGATAACATTGCTGCAGATTTCCCGAAGCTGACTATCGTGGCCGCTCACCCCGGCTGGCCGTGGACTGATGAGTTGATTGCGACGACTCTTCATAAAAAGAACGTTTTCATTGATGTGTCCGGATGGACGATTAAGCATTTCCCGGCCGCGTTGAAATACGACATGAAGCGCAGGCTACAGGACAAGGTCCTATTCGGCTCCGACTATCCAGGCTGGAGTCCGGGGCAGTGTTGCGATGAGTGGGAAATGGAAGGCTTTGCTCTGGCAATCGTCGAAAAGCTTTTTTTCAAGAATGCAATACGGGTTCTCAATTTGGAGAATGCCGTCAGCAAGGCGCTGCAGGAGAAAAAGCAGCCAACGCTGGCCGAACTATAATCGTGGACAAGGTCAGTAGCCCACGATGATTGGCTTCCGCGCGATGGGCGATGGCGAGTTGGGTTCAGCACGATCCCCGTGACAGTTATGTTTTTATGTATCAGATGCGCTCCCGGTGGGGGCGTCTCTCATTCAAGTTGATAACCGTCAAGCACGCGGTCAACGAGCGTTGTTGCAGACGACCAATCGTAAGTACGGAAGGAGTGTCCTTTCGTTACAAAGGTGGCGCCAGCATAGAACATTTCATATTGAGAATGACGGGATCCGAATTCCGATCCCACGGCGTCCCAGGCAAGCTTGAAGAATTTGACTCGATCGCGCGCCCCTGCGGCCGGTGATTGCTGTGTTTTCTCGATGAGATCGGCGAGCTCGGGGTGATCGAAGTCCTTGATGGACGACGGCAGCATGATCATGCCGCCGCCCGCCAATTCTCGGAGGGTATTGGTAATTTTGGCATATAGCGGTTGAGTCAGGGTCTGCGCTGAATAGAGTGTGTGCGTATCGGGCACAAAATACTCGCCTCGTTGATGGCCCTTGATCTCCATGGCTGCAACTAATCCGTCCACCATGCCAACTTCGGCGGCAAGTTGACCAAGCGTCTCCCGCACTTGCGGGAAATTCAAAATACCATTCACTTCCGCAATGCGCCGTGCGACACCTAGAAGAAATCGCAGTTTGATCGCTAAGCGGATTTGCGCCTGATAGTTCTGATAGACATGTGCCGGAGTGGCCTGAAACTGCTTGAGACACATTTCAATATTGTTGAAGACGAAAATACGGTCCCAAGGCACCTTGACATCATCAAAGTAGAGAACCGCGTCATTCTCGTCGAAGCGGCTTGATAGAGGGTTGTCGAATACGCTTGTTGCGCTTTCCTCGTAAGACTTGCGCGAAAGTATCTTTAGACCTTTGGCGCTCATTGGGATGGCAAATGAAATTGCATGCCTTTCATCGCCTGGTACTAGCGGTTGGATGCAGGTGACGAATACTTCGTTCGCCATGATGCCGCCAGTGGCGAGCATTTTTGCGCCGCGAACCGTTATGCCTTCGCTATCCTGATCTACAACTCCAACAGAGAGGTGCTCGCTCTGTTGCTGGCTGGCGCTCTTTGAGCGATCAGCTTGTGGATTGATAATGACGTAGGTCAAGTAGAGATCATTATCTCGTGCAAAACGATAATAATCGGCCAATGCGTTTGCACGTGCCGGATCATATGCGGTGAAAACATCAAGCCCCATATACATGCCCGCGATGCAGGATGCGACGTGGTCGGGGGCGCGGCCGAGGAAGCCAGCATGCAGTTCGGTCCAGGCTTCAAGGCCTGCGCGGCGGAGGCGAAGATCCTCGTAGCATGCGGGAAGCTGCCAAATTCGGTTGGCAGTATGGCCGGTCTCCGTCTCAAAGGTCATCAACGCCCGATTTTCCGGCGCACTTTGAAAGTCGAACATTTTTCCAACCGATTGTATTGTTCGTCGGTATGCAGGGTGCACGGTGACATCGGCAACCCGTTCGCCATTTACAAAAACAGAGCGATTATCCCGCAGGCTCGCAATATGCTGTTTTCCTGACTTGATCACTGTAGCCTCGATTTCTCTTGGAATGACTTCGACATGTTGACTTGAGAGGGTGACGGGGCCGTCGGGGGTATCCCGTTTTCAGGAGGCGACCCGGCCTCTGTATGAGGGACAGTGACGCGTCGTGTCCGGGGCGACGGGTGATATGGCCCTGGTTGCCGCGTGCGCACGTTCAGCCGGAACTTGTTCGGGTCCACTTCCACCGCTTGTCGTTCAAATATTATCTGAAAATAATATGTGTAACGAACATAAGTCAATTAGCTTTTTTGCCTCGATGTAACCGCGGGGGTGAGGGTTGTCGGTGCCAACGACGTCGACGCGGGGTCTTAAAGCTTGCTGCTTTTGCCGATCCCAGATTCCCGGCCAGATTCCCGGTATGTCGCCGGCCGGCAAGATCCATCGCGAGAGATGGGCCGCCGAGTAAGGGATGGCCCGGTCCGGGAAATATCATACCGCTGCCACGAAGGGGCCGATCGAACCTTCCGTTCGACACGCGTCGGCCAGTGTTGCGAGGCAATTTTCCAACGTCCTGCCTGATCCGTCAGCTCAGCCTCAAGACGGCCTCGAATTGGGCTTTCTTCGCAACATTGTTGGCGGCGCGCATCGCGCCAGCGGTCGCCGAGTGGCGGGCCCGGAGCGCGGGACAAAGCGGGCGTGTACTTGTCACCTGATAATTGGATCCGCATTTCCCCGCAGTCTTCAGAGGGGCCTGTTCTTATTTGCAGGAAATTTCACGGATCTAGGCCGGATTTTCTGGCGGACGTTCCTGAAACGCGGAAGTTGACGATTTTCCCTGATCTTTTTCCTGTTGCAGGGAGTTTTGCCTAGAGAGGGGCTCGAATGCC
>JAEXXW010000358.1 GCA_023405565.1 Pseudomonadota bacterium | reverse complement strand
GTCAGGCAGGCCGCCACGTCATCATATAGACCGGTGCGCCGGATCTGCGATTGACGTCTTCGCCGGCAATGACGAAGCCGCCCGTTTTATAGAAAGCGATGGCGCGCGTGTTGTCCTTGTTGACATGGAGATAAAGGCCGTCGCGGCCGATCTGCTTGGCGGCGCCGATCAACGCCTTGCCGACGCCGAGGCGCTGCGCTTCCGGCGCAACCACGATCTGATCCAGATAGCCCGTGCGCGGCGATACAACGACGAAGCCGGCAATGCGCAGTGTATCATCCGGATATTCCGCGACGACGACTTTGCAATCGAGCAGGAGATTGCTCCAGTGCTCGCGAAACCAGTCGATGCGTTTTGAGAAATCGATCTGCGGATAGGCCAGTTGCCAGGCGCGTTGCCAGAGCGCGAAAGCCTCGTCCTGTTCGGCATCTCGATAAGGCCGCAGCTTGACCACTGTCTGTGCCATCGTGTCCCGCTCCGCCGGATTGCGGGAAAATCTAGCTTACCGCTCGGTCAGTTTCAGCTCGATTCTGCGGTTGCGGCGAAACGCCTCTTCGGTTTTATCGGTGTCGAGCGGCTGGAATTCGCCGAAGCCGGCTGCCACCAGATGCTGAGGCGAGACGCCGCGCGCGATCATGTATTGCACGACGGCAATCGCGCGCGCCGCCGACAATTCCCAGTTGGACGGGAATTGCGCATTGGCGATCGGCCGGATGTCGGTATGGCCGTCGACGCGCATGACCCAGGCAATGTCAGCGGGGATCTGCTTCTCCAGTTCGAGCAGCGCGTTGACGATCTTGTCGACTTCCGTGCGGCCTTCCGGCTTCAGCACTGCCTGTCCGGGATCGAAGAACACTTCGGACTGGAAGACGAAGCGGTCGCCGACGATGCGGATATCGGGACGATCGCCGAGGATCTGGCGCAGGCGACCGAAAAAGTCCGAACGATAGCGTTGCAATTCCTGCACGCGCTGCGCCAATGCGACGTTAAGGCGATTGCCGAGTTCGGTAATACGGGTCTGCGAGTCACGCTCGCGTTTCTCCGACACTTCCAGCGCGGCCTCGAGCGCGCCGAGCTGGCGGCGCAAGGCGGCGATCTGCTGATTCAGCAATTCCACCTGCGCCAGCGCGCGGCTGACGCTCTGCTTTTCCAGATCGAGTTGCGCAGCGAGGTCGCTCGCCCGGCCTTGTGCGATGGCGGCATTGCCCGCGCCCTCGGCGGCTCCCCGCAGCCGGTCGCGCTCGGCTTCGGTGGCCGCGAGATTGGAGCGGACATTGGCGAGCAGTTCCTCAAGATTGGAGCGGCCGGTTCTTTCCAGCGAGAGAAGGTCGGTGAGTTGGGCGATCTGCGCATTCAGGCGCTGCAACGCGGTGTCCTTGCCGCTGATCTCCTGCGACAGATAGAACTGCACGACCGAGTAGATGGACAAGAGGAAGATGATGCCCAGCAGCAGCGTCGATAATGCATCGACGAAGCCGGGCCAGTAATCGATGCCGCGTTCGCGACGATTGCGCGCGAGTGCCATGGGTCTTCAGGTTTTCTCCCGCGCCAGGATTTCGAGAATCTTGCGGATTTCCTGGTTCTGTTCGGCCTGTGAATCGGCCCAGTCGCGGATCATCTGTTGTTCGGTGCGCATGTGATGCACGAGGCCCTGGATCGCTTCGGCGAGGTTGGCCATCGCTGCGGTGGCCGCCTTGCTGCCGCCGGTTTCGGCCACGGTCTCGCGCAGACGTTCGATTGCGGCCCGCATATCGTTGGAGAGTGGCGCCGATGTGGTCACGGCAGCAGGATCGCTGCCGATGTCATACACGGTGGTTGAGAGCCAGTCTTCGAGATCGGTGTAGAAGCGGTTCTGCGCCTGGCTCATCTGCAGGTCGAGGAAGCCGAGCACCAGCGAACCCGCGAGGCCGAACAACGAGGACGAGAAGGCGATACCCATGCCGCCGAGCGGTGCGGCCAGGCCCTCGCGCAGCGTTTCGAACACCGAACCGGCGTCGCCGCCGGGCTTCAACGTCTCCACAACCTTGCCGACCGAACCCACGGTCTCGATCAGGCCCCAGAAGGTCCCGAGCAGGCCGAGGAAGATGAGCAGGCCGGTCATGTAGCGCGACAGATCGCGCGCCTCATCCAGACGGGTGGCAATCGAATCGAGCAGGCCGCGCATCATCGGCGTCGAGATCGCCATGCGGCCGAGCCGGTCGCCGAGAATCGCGGCCATCGGCGCCAGCAGCACGGGCGGACGGTCCACGGCGATGCCGGGATCGGCGAGGCGGAAATTGTTGACCCAGGCCACCTCGGGAAACAGACGGATCACCTGCCGGAAGGCCAGGAGGATACCGATCACCAGAACGCCGAAGATCAGGCCGTTCAATCCCGGATTGGACATGAAGGCGGCGACGATCTGGCGATGCAGAATGAGGGCGATCAGACCCCCCAGCACCAGGAACACCAGCATCCGCACAAGAAAGATGCGCGGAGACGAAAGCTTGTGAGGGTCGAACTTCTTCCGAGCCATTGTCTGAAGGCCAGCCTTTCAATGACAAAGCGTACCATCAATATGGCACATACGCGGCGAAATAGAACCCGCGGGGTTCCTCAGCCTGTTGGAAACGGTTGAAGATGCTGCCCGACTTTTGAGCGAGCAGGATTTTACGCCGGCGTTTGGCCAGTGGCGCAAAACGGCGGTTACGGCCCTATAGTTCCGTGATGACAGGGATATTGCGGCGGCGGCTTCTCAGCCGGCTGCGCCTGCGTTCTTCAGGATCTTCAGCAGGTCTTTCTGCAGTGTTTCGTCACCCGCAACGATGCTGCCCTGGGTCAGCATGGCGTCACCACCGTAGCAATCGCTGACATAGCCGCCAGCCTCGCGCACGAGCAGGATACCGGCCGCCATGTCCCAGGATTGCAGGTTGCGCTCCCAGTAGAGATCGAAACGTCCGGCTGCGATGTAAGCTAGATCGAGCGACGCTGCGCCGAAGCGGCGCAGTCCTGCAACCCGCTCCTGCACGGCGGCAAACTCGGTGCGGAATTCGGCAAGGCCGCCGCGTCCGCGATGCGGCAGGCCGCAGGCGACGACGGCATCTTCCATGGAACGGCGTCCGGCGACGCGGATACGCTGGTCGTTGACGAAAGCGCCCTTGCCCTTTTCGCCGATGAACATCTCGTCGGTGATCGGATTGTAGACGAGGCCGGCGATCATCGTGCCTTCGCGCTCAAGGCCGATCGAGATCGCAAATTGCGGAATGCCGTGCAGGAAGTTGGTCGTGCCGTCGAGCGGGTCCACGTACCATGTGTGGGTCTTGTCCGGGCCTTCGACCCGGCCGCCTTCCTCGCCGACGAAGGAATAGCCCGGCCGCGCGGTCATCAATTCCTCGCGCAGCACCTGCTCGGCCTTGCGGTCGGCCGCGGTCACGAAATTGGCCGGTCCCTTGACCGAAACCTGCAACTTCTCGACCTCGCCAAAGTCGCGAATGAGCCCGCGCGCGGCCTTGCGCGCAGCTTTCATCATCACGTTGAGGAGGGCGGAATGGAGCATGTTATCTCTTCTGTCCTCCCCCTTCGGGGGTGGGTGGGTTCTCGCGAAGCGAGAACCGGGTGGGGGCTGCTCCGACGAATGGTCTAATATAACCTCACCCCGCCTGCCTTCACTATCGTTGGCAGACGACCCTCCCCTGAAGGGGAGGGATGAAGAACTACTCCGCGCGGCGGACGTAGGTCACTTCGTTGGTGTCGACGATGATCTTTTCGCCGGCGGTGATGAAGGGCGGCACCATAACGCGCAGACCGTTGTCGAGCTTGGCCGGCTTGTAGGACGAGGAGGCGGTCTGTCCCTTCACGACCGGATCCGCTTCGACGATTTCCAGCGTCACATAATCAGGCAGCTTGATGCCGATCGGGCGCTCGTCGTGCATTTCCAGCGTCACGGTCATGCCGTCCTGCAGGAAGGCGGCGCGTTCGCCGACGAAATCCTCGGGCAATTCGATCTGCTCGTAGGAATCGGTGTCCATGAAGACGAGGCTGTCGCCCTGCTTGTACAGGAACTGGAAGTCCTTCTGCTCAAGCCGGGCGCGCTCGACGCGCTCATCGGAGCCGAAACGGTTATTGAGCTTGCGGCCGTCGATCAGGTTCTTCAGTTCGACCTGGTTATAGGCCGGGCCCTTGCCGGGCTTCACAGCCATGGTCTTCACCGCGACCCAGAGCGTGTCCTGGTACTCGATCACGTAGCCAGGACGAATTTCGTTGCCATTGATCTTGGCCATAAGGCGTTCCACGGTTTTTAGAGGAGGTCAGGTTCGGGCGCTGGTGTGCCCCGGAGGCTCCGCCGCCGTCAAGTGCGGGAATTGGCGATGATGAACAGCCACGGCTGGGCTGCTTTTTCGGCCGCGGCCCGGACCTCCTGGCTCTGCTTGCCCACATATTCGTCGAGCCATGGATCGCCGGCTCCGGCGGCCTTCGAGATGATGTGCCATTTCACGGCTTCTGTGGGGTCGGCCGGCAGGCCGCGTCCGGTCGCGAGTACACGGGCCAGCCGGTTCTGGGCGATGGGCGAGCCGCGCAGTGCCGCCCTGCGCAGGATCTGCGCCGCGGCCGCCTCGTTTTTGGCGATGCCGGTGCCGTTATAGAGCGCAATGGCATATTCCACCTGCGCATCAAGATGGTCGGCCAAGGCGGCCGCTCCGAGCAGGCGGGTGGCTTCCTTCTCGTCCTTCTGGACGCCGCGCCCTTCCTTGTACATGGCCGCGAGCGCGTATTGCGCTTCGCGATTGCCGGCATTGGCGGCGATGCGGAACATCTCGGCGGCGCGGGCCTCATCGCGCGGAAACTGCATGCCTTCGAGATAAAGGAGGCCAAGATTATAGGCGGCGGCTGGCTGGCCGAGCTTGGCGGCGCTGGCAAACAGCTTGGCGGCGGCGTCGCGGTCGCGCGGGCCACCGCGTCCGGCCAGCTTCATCATCGCCAGCGACAGCATGGCTTCGCGGTCGCCGCGATCGGCCGCGAGCCTGTACCATTCGACCGCCTTGGCATCGTCCTGGGCCACGCCAAGCCCGCCGGAATAGAGGACGCCCAGCAGGGTCATGGCCTTCGGATCGGCATTGGCTTCGACCCGCTTGGTCGCTTCGGCAAAGGCGGTCAGGTACCGGCCGCGCTGGAAGGCGCCGAAGGCGAGATCGGCATTCGGATCGACCGGGGCGGTACTGGTTTCGGGAGCCTGGGCCGGCGCCGGCGATTTCTTCGGCGCAGCCTGTCCGGCAAGAGGTGTGACGAACAACACCAGCGCGACAAGCGGAAGACGAAAGGCCCGTCTCATGACGCCGTCTCTTGTGCGGTGAGATGACGGGCGGCCTCTGCAACGGCGGCTGCGACGCCGCGGGGGTCGGCGAAGATGAAATCTCCGAGCGCGATGAAGTCGGCACCGGCCTGGGCGAGCGGGCCGATGTCATCCAGCGAGGCCGCATAGGCGACGCAGGGCGCCTCGAACACTTCCGCCCACCACGATACGCGCTCGGCGATGGCCTGCAGGGACGGGCGCTCCTCGGCGGCATTGGGTTCGCCGAACATGACGTAATCGGCGCCGCGTTCGGCGGCGATCATGGCATCGTGACGCGTGCTGAGACCGCCCGCGCCGGCAATGCGGTCGGGCTGCAGGGCATCCACCGCTTCCTCGAATTCGGTGATGCTGCGCAGATGTGCCCCGTCGGCGCCGCCCCGCGCGACGATGGCCGGATGCCCATCGAGGATAAGGGCTGCCTCCGCGCGCTGCACGGTCGGCGCCAGCGCCTTGATGCGGTTGATCAGCGAGCGATCGTCCTCGTCCGGCAGGCGCAGCAGTACGGCTGCAATGTCGGCGCTGTCGAGGGCGGCGAGCAGATCAAGTTTCAGCTGCGCGATATCGGCCGCGGCCGGCGTCACGAGATAGAGACGCGGCTGCGGGCGTTCGTCGGTCATGTTTTTCGGCGGCACCATGTCTCTTCCGATGCGGCCATGATTCAGGCGGTAATTTGACCCGGCTGTTTAGCCGCGCTTTACGCCGCCTTCTTCTCCAGGTCCTGCTTCCATTCGCCGAGCGAGGCGAGGCCGTTCATCATCGCCCGGTGGGTGAAGGCACGCTGCGCGGCGGCAACATTCTCGGACTTGCCACTCCAGGCTTTCTGCGGCGCGGCCTGCAGGGCGCGGCCATAGGAGAAGGTCAGCTTCCACGGCAGATTGCCGATCTTGTTCATGGCGTCGAGATGGGCGGTCGCTTCCTCGTCAGACTGGCCGCCCGACAGGAAGGCGATGCCCGGCACGGCGCCCGGCACGCAATCCTTGAGCATGCGCACGGTCTTCTCGGCGACTTCCTCAACCGAAGCCTTCTTCGCGCTCTTCTTGCCCGGCACGGCCATGTTCGGCTTCAGCACGATGCCTTCGAGTTCGACGCGCTGGAAGTAAAGCTGCTGGAAGGTCTCCTTCAGCACCCATTGGGTGACTTCGTAGCAGCGGTCGATGTCATGGGCGCCATCCATCAGCACTTCCGGCTCGACGATCGGCAC
Source organism: Pseudomonadota bacterium (assembly GCA_023405565.1). Classification (GTDB taxonomy): domain Bacteria; phylum Pseudomonadota; class Alphaproteobacteria; order Rhizobiales; family Xanthobacteraceae; genus Pseudorhodoplanes. The sequence continues at coordinate 716 of JAEXXW010000358.1, read as the reverse complement.
GATCTGTGCCTGCTGGCACAAAGCCGCATAGCGCGCCAGCGCATGGGCGTTGGTGATGGTCGCGGCCTCGGTCGGCAGGCTTTCGGCGATCGGGATGACCGCGCGCCACTTGGCGAAGCGGGCGCCGAGCGCGTGATATTCGGCGAGACGCTCGCGCAGGCCGTCGAGGCCCTCGGTGATGAACTCGCCCGGGAAGGCGGCGAGCGGCTTGGCGCCGAGATCGACCTTGATGCCGGGGACCGAGCCCGCGGCCTCGATCAGCTTGACCAGCGGCGTGCCGTCGGCAGCGTTCTGGCGGATCGTCTCGTCATAGAGAATGACACCGGAGATATAGTTCCGCATCGCCTCGTCGGCGCCGAACAGCATCTCGCGATAGTCACGACGGGTTTCGAAAGTCGAGTCGAGCCCGATCGAGTCGAACCGCTTCTTGATCGTGCTCGAGCTCTCGTCGGCTGCCAGGAGGCCCTTGCCGGGCGTGACGAGACGACGGGCTATATCCTGCAGGCTTTCGGTCATACGTGACGATCTCTTCCAATCAGTTTGGCTGGACTGCCCGAGCCAAGCACACTTGGGATAGCGCGCAACGATCGATTTTGCATCGCAAAATAATGCGCTGCGAATCGATTAAACGACTGGAATGTTTAATTTCTATGACCAAACAAAACAGCTGCGGCGCGGACTGGCGGGCTTGGCATTTGGGGCCGCAACAATTTTGT
>JAEXXW010000260.1 GCA_023405565.1 Pseudomonadota bacterium | reverse complement strand
CGACGGGATGCCGCTGTTAACCCCCGGTGCTTAAAAGAGCCCTTCGCCCAGCCTTGGCCGCGACGGCCGGTAGGGAGACGAGGCCGTAGCAGAAGCCGCAAGCCCCTGTTAAAAGGCCGGAAAATTCAAACGAGGCCGGACAAGACCATGCGCAAAGGCGAAATCAGGCGCAAAACCAAGGAAACCGACATCGCGGTTGCTGTCGCGATCGACGGGACCGGTCAGTCGTCGATCGAGACCGGAATCGGCTTCTTCGATCACATGCTGGACCTGCTGGCCCGGCATTCGCGCATGGACATCACCGTCAAGGCCAAGGGCGACCTGCATATCGACGATCACCATACCGTCGAGGATGTCGGCATTGCGCTCGGCCAGGCGATCCGGCAGGCGCTGGGCGACATGAAGGGCATCACCCGCTATGCCGACGTGCATCTGCCGATGGACGAGACGCTGACCCGTGTCGCCGTCGATGTGTCGGGCCGGCCTTTCCTCGTGTTCAAGGTGCCGTTCCACAGCAGCAAGATCGGCACGTTCGATACGCAGCTGGTCAATGAGTGGTTTCAGGCCTTCGCCATGAATTGCGGCCTGACGCTGCATGTCGAGACGCTTTACGGCAGCAATGACCACCATATATCGGAGTCCTGCTTCAAGGGTCTCGCGCGAGTGCTGCGCGCGGCTTTCGCGATTGATCCGAAAGCATCCAACGAGATCCCATCGACCAAGGGGTCGCTTGGCGGGTGAGATCATTGCTGCAAACGACGCACGTCAGCGTGCGACACAAGAAGCGCGCTTTTTAGCGATACTGGAGCGCATATGGCCGTTTTCACCGTTCATCAGCCGCCTCTTGCGGCGGCCGAATCGACGTCCGAGCCGACGCGCTTCGCGTTCGTGCGCGATGGTTTCTATGTGTGGGGTTTCATCTTTTCGGTGCTGTGGATGCTGCGCCACCGCATGTGGCTGGTGGCGGTGCTGTTTGTTGCGATCACCGTGCTGATCCATGTCGCCTTGCGGCTGATCGGTGCCCCACAGGCGTTCCAGACGCTGACGACGATTGCTCTCTGCTTTCTCGTCGGTCTTGAAGGCGCGACCTTGCGACGCTGGACACTGGCGCGGCGCGGCTGGACCAATGCCGGTGTTATCATCGCCGACAATGAGGACGATGCCGAGCGCCGCTTCTTCATCAACTGGCAGGCGGGCCGTCGGCCGAATGCGGCGCCCCCGCCCGCGAATTCTGACTCCATCGTTCGGATGGCCCGCAATTCCTCGCCTGAGGTCATCGGCTCCTTTCCGCAGCCGGAGGTGCCGCGATGACGACCGCCATTGTCGATTATGGCTCGGGCAATCTGCATTCGGCTGCCAAAGCCTTTGAACGTGCGGCGCGTGAAGGCGGACTGGATGAGGCCATCATTGTCACCAGCGATCCTGAAAAAATCGCCGGCGCCGATCGCATCGTCCTGCCGGGCGTGGGTGCTTTCGCTGATTGCCGGCGCGGTCTCGATGCCGTGCCCGGGATGGTGGATGCGCTGAACGATGCGGTCCGCCAACGGGGCAAGCCGTTTTTCGGCATCTGCGTCGGCATGCAGCTCATGGCCGAGCGCGGCCGTGAATATGAAGTCACCGAAGGGCTCGGCTGGATTCCCGGCGAGGTCGATCGGATTCATCCGTCCGATCCGGATCTGAAGATCCCGCATATGGGCTGGAACACGTTGCGGCCGCGGGTGCCGCATCCGCTGCTGGACGGCATTGCCCTTGGCGACAACGGTCTGCACGCCTATTTCGTGCATTCCTATCAGCTCAGGACTGCCGATGAGAGCGATCTGATCGCGCAGGCTGAATATGGCGGGCCGGTCACCGCCATTGTCGGGCGGGACAACATAGTCGGCACGCAATTCCACCCGGAAAAGAGCCAAAAACTCGGACTTGCGTTGATCGCAAATTTCCTGAAATGGAAGCCGTGATTTAGCCCGCCGTTCCGGCGCGTTTGCGAGTATGTCGTGATCCTCTTCCCCGCTATCGATCTCAAGGACGGTCTGGCCGTGCGCCTCGAACAGGGCGACATGGCGCGGGCGACCATCTTCAACCGCGACCCGTCCGAACAGGCCCTCGCCTTTGAAAATGCCGGCTTCGAGTATCTGCATATCGTCGATCTCGACGGCGCTTTTGCCGGCAAGCCGGTCAATGGCCGCGCGGTCGATCGCATTCTGGAAGCAACCAATATTCCCGTTCAGCTTGGCGGCGGCATCCGCAACATGGCGACGGTCGAGGGCTGGCTGAACAAGGGCGTGAACCGCGTCATCATCGGCACCGCCGCGGTGCGTGATCCGGCTTTCGTCAAGGAAGCGGCGTCGAAATTTCAGGGTAAGGTCGCCGTCGGTCTCGATGCGCGTGATGGCAAGGTTGCGGTGGAAGGCTGGGCGGAATCGTCCGAGCTCGACGTGATCGATATCGCCCGGCGTTTTGAAGACGCAGGCGTTGCCGCGATCATCTACACGGATATTGCGCGTGACGGCATGTTGCAGGGCCTCAACCTCGAGGCAACGATTGCGCTCGCGGATGCGATTTCGATTCCCGTTATTGCATCCGGTGGTTTTGCTTCGATCGATGACGTGACGGCGATGCTGGCGCCGCGTGCGAAGAAACTCGAAGGCGCCATCGCCGGACGTGCGCTTTATGACGGCCGCTTGAATGCCGCCGACGCATTGGCTCTTATTCGCGCATCGCGGACATCGTCATGAGCTTCAAGGTTCGCATCATTCCCTGTCTCGACGTGAAGGACGGCCGAGTGGTCAAGGGCGTCAATTTCGTCGATCTGCGCGATGCCGGTGATCCGGTAGAAGCGGCCATTGCCTATGATGCTGCGGGTGCCGATGAGCTGACATTCCTCGACATCACCGCAAGCCATGAAAATCGTGGAACGATGCTGGAC
>JAEXXW010000241.1 GCA_023405565.1 Pseudomonadota bacterium | reverse complement strand
ACCTTGGCAACGCGTCCGCCGAGATTGCCAAGCCCGAGGATGCCGATCGTATGCTGGAACAGGTCGCGACCGACGGTCGATTGCCAGGCTTCTCCCGCTTTCATGCGGGCATTCTCGACGCTGATGTTGCGGGCGAGATCGATCAAAAGGCCGATGGCGAGTTCGGCAGTCGGGTGCTTGGCTCCGTCGGTGCCGCAGACGACGACACCATGATCCTTTGCGGCAGAGATATCGATCGCTGCATTCCGGCCGCCGGTGGTGACAAGAAGTTTCAGGTCGGGAAGCTGTTCGAACAGGGCTCGCGGGAAGGCGGTGCGCTCACGCATCACGCAGACGATCTGAAAGCCCTGCAAGGCTTTTGCGACCGCATCGGTATCTCCGAGCCCCTTGTTAAAGACCGTAACCTCGACATCACCGGTCACCCTGGACCAGTCCGCCATTGTCAGGGCGATGTTCTGATAATCGTCGAGGACGGCACAACGCATGGGCATGTCGATAACCTTCGGTGATGCCTGAGAATGGGTGCGGGAGAGCAAGCAATACCAATCCTGCCTCCAGGCGCAACCGAAAGGCCGGGTTGTTCCGACTTTGAACCTTTTTGTCCCGATTGCGACTATCTTGGATCGACCCCACCCCGCTGGTACAATCCACATGCGCCGGAGTGGGGTGTGGCGGAGGCTTGCGCGATGAGGCTGGCTAGAGTTCTGTGTGGTCTTTGGACCTTGCTCCTGCTGGCCGCGAGCCCGGCGCTGGCCGAAAAGCGCGTCGCGCTGGTGATCGGCAATTCCGCCTATCAGAATGCGTCCAGACTGGCCAATCCGGGCAACGACGCCACCGCGATGGCGGAGTTGTTCCGCCGTGCCGGTTTCGATGTGGTCGAGGCCCGGCAAGATCTCGGCAATCTGGAATTCAAGCGTGTCGCGCGTGAATTCACGGCGGCGGCGCGCGATGCCGATGTCGCCGTGATGTATTTCGCGGGTCATGGCATCGAGGTGAACGGTACCAATTATCTCATTCCGATCGACGCACGGCTTGCGACCGATTTCGATGTTGAGGATGAAGCCCTGTCGCTTGATCGTCTCGTGCGGGCACTGGAGCCGGCGCGGCGCCTGCGGCTGATCATTCTCGATGCCTGCCGCGACAACCCCTTCATTCAGAAGATGCAGCGCAGCGTCGCATCGCGGGCGGTCTCGAGCGGGCTGGCCAAGGTCGAACCCGCCACGAGCGATACGCTGGTGGCGTTTGCCGCCAAGGCCGGCTCGACAGCGGACGATGGGCGCGGTGCGAATTCGCCGTTCACAACGGCGCTGCTCAATCATCTGACCGTCCCCGGCCGCGACGTGCGGATCGCGCTTGGTTATGTGCGCGATGAGGTCATCAAGGCGACCGGCAACAAGCAGGAGCCATTTGTGTACGGCTCGCTTGGCGGTGCGACCGTTGCATTGGTGCCGGACGCCAAGCGCGAGATCGCGACTCAGCCGGCGCCGCAACCAAATGCGAGCGCACCGGTGCTGCCCGGTGTCGATCCGCGCCGCGATTACGAATTTGCCGAACGCGTCGGCACCAGGGAAGCGTGGGATTCCTTCCTGTCGGTGCATGCAGCCGGTTTCTATGCAGATCTGGCGCGTGCGCAGCGTGACAAGCTGGCTCTGCGTCAGGAGCCGCAGAAACTCGATACGAGGACACCGCCGGTGCCGCCCGTTCCCGAGCCGAAGGTTGCCGTTCTGTCGCCGCCGGAAGCCGTCAAGAAGCCGGAGCCGGAAGCCAAGCCGGATAGCCACTTGCTGACGCGCGATCTCCAGGTCGAATTGAAGCGTGTCGGTTGCGACCCGGGTTCTGTCGATGGCACTTGGTCGTCGAAATCGGTTCAGGCGCTCGATCAGTTCAATCGCCGCGCCGGCACGAAGCTGGAGATCAAGGTTGCGACGCTTGGAGCGCTCGATGCCGTGAGGGGGCAGAAGGGGCGCATCTGTCCGCTGATTTGCGGCCGCGGTGAACGCGTCGAAGGCGATCAATGCGTCGCGATCCCGGCTGAGCCAAAGCCGGTGAAGCGTGAGGCCTCGCGTCCGCCGGAGCCGAGCCCGCGTGAACGTGCAAAAGAGCGCGCTCGTGAGCAGGTCCGCGAACGCTTCCGTGAGGAGCGTCAATTCAGCACGCGGCCGACAGCGCCGCGCCGCGCAGCCTGTTCGGAAGGATCGCCGATCACCGTCGGCGGCCGGGCCTGCTGCGAAGTCACGCCGGAACGCGGCGCGGCCCGGATATTCTGTCCGTAATCAGCCAAACCGTCCGCGGTCGTGCGGACGGTTGAAATCGAGCGCCGGCCCCACCGGAACGATGCCGGTCGGATTGATGCCCCGGTGGCTGCCGTAATAATGCCGCTTGATCTGATCGATATTCACCGTGTCGGCGATGCCCGGCCATTGATAAAGCTCACGCATGTAGTTCGACAGGTTCGGATAATCGTCGATCCGGCGCAGATTGCATTTGAAATGACCGACATAGACCGCATCGAAACGGATCAGCGTCGGGAAGAGCCGCCAGTCCGCCTCGGTGATCGTTCTGCCCGCAAGATAGCGTTGCGCCCCGAGCCGGCCTTCCAGAACGTCCAGCGTTTCGAATAATTGCGCGAACGCTTCTTCATACGCTTCTTGTGTCGTCGCGAAGCCGCAGCGATACACGCCGTTATTGACCGTCTCATAGACACGCTTGTTGACCGCATCGATCTCGGTGCGAAGCGCTTCAGGATAGTAATCTGTCGTGTCTCCGGTCAGCGCGTTGAAGGCGCTGTTGAACATGCGGATGATCTCGGACGATTCATTGTTGACGATCGCGTTGCGCTGCTTGTCCCACAGCACCGGCACCGTCACGCGGCCGGAATATTTCGGATTGGTCTTCAGATAGATGTCGCCGAGTGTCGCCACGCCATGCAGGTGATCGCCGGTCGAGCCTTCGCTTTGCTCGAATGTCCAGCCCCTCTCGAGCATGATGGGCGAGACGACGGAGACCGAGATCAGGTTCTCCAGCTTCTTCAGTTTGCGGACGATCAGCGTGCGGTGAGCCCAGGGGCAGGCGAGGGCGACATAGAGATGATAGCGGCCAGCCTCCGCCTTGAAGCCGCCTTCGCCGGTCGGGCCAGCGGCGCCGTCCGGCGTGATCCAGTTGTGGAAGCTGGTAGCCTCGCGCCGGAAGCGTCCTTTCGTCTCGGCGGTGTTGTACCATTGGTCGTGCCAGATGCCGTCCAGAAAGAAACCCATTGCTCGCGCACTCCCGGTTTGCCGGCCTGATATGGCGGGATCGGGAGGGGCCGCCAAGGGCCGGAAATTGCCCGGCATCCATGCGCCAAATCGGTCCTTGGCCGATGGATTTCGCGCCCGGCAGGTGCTAAGCGGCGTGCGCCCGCCATGATCTGTGCCGCATGACCGACCTCTCCATTACCATCCTGCCGGAAACCGAAGACGACGCGCTGGCGATCGAGCGCCTGCATGAGCGCACCTTCGGCCCGGGCCGCTTCGCCCGCACGGCCTTCCGTCTCCGCGAGGGTGTGGGGCACGACCTTGCGCTGTCCTTCACAGCGCGGATCGGGACGTTGCTGGTGGGCTCGGTATGGCTCTCTCCTGTCCGGATCGGCGAGACCAGGGCGCTGCTGCTGGGCCCATTGACGCTGGAGCCGCCCTTCCGGGACCGCGGCATCGGGTTTGCGCTGCTGCAGCGGGCTTTGGCCAACGCCAGGGAGCGCGGTCATACGTTGATCATTCTGGTCGGTGACGAGCCCTATTACGCCCGTGTCGGCTTCAAGCGCGTGCCGCGCGGACGGGTGCAGATGCCGGGGCCGGTCGATCCGGCGCGGCTGCTGGTGGTCGAGCTGACCGAAGGCGCCTTTGAGGGCGTCAAAGGCGCGGTCCTGCCGGACTGGCCGGAAGCTTGATCTCTCCCCGCAAGCGGGGAGAGATAAGAAAAGCTACCGCCCTTCTCGTGCCCACGTGGCAGCGAGCGAGCCGATCAGCAGCAGCAGGCCGAGGATACCGGCGAAGATCGGCAGCACGCCGATGCCGCGCAGGACCGAGGCATCGCGCAGCTTCAGCCCAAGCCAATCCTCGCCACGGAAGGTCTCGCTCGACCGCACGCCGACAATACGCGGCATGTTGATCGCGCCATTGTCGTCCAGCCGCCGTGCATCGCCGCCGGTCGCATTGCTGACCGGACGCAGGGTTTGCGTTGTCGAGGTCACTTCGGCGAATTCGCGGGGATTGACCGGACCGACATTGACGAGTGTCGTCAGTTTGCCGTCGGTGGCGCGCCATAGGCCAAGTTCGTTGGCCGGTGTCGCACCGCGCCACAGGCCGGGCTCGGCCTGCTGCAATGTCACCGTGCGCGTTTCGCCCGAGGGCGTGGTCACTGTCACCGGCTCGACCGTCTCCGCCATGGTCTGACGCTCGATGGTGAGATCGCGGCCGCGCGCAACGACGCGCAACGCTTCCTCCTCGAGGTCGGGCTGTTTCATTAGCCAGTGCGACAGACGGCGCAGAAGATCGAGATGCGGGCCGCCACCCTCAAAGCCGCGCGCCCACAGCCAGATGTGATCCGACAGCAGCAG